>JAYUUR010000584.1:0-7626 GCA_043754475.1 Saprospiraceae bacterium
TTACACTTAATCCCCAATAGTTTTGTTCGTTCTCATTCTTTTTTAAACAATTTTTAATTCATAGTAGCTTTTTTGCTAATTTAACAAAGTCAAGTTAAACAACTTAAAAGATTAAAAAATATATGAAAACCATACAAGGACCCGCTATTTTTCTCGCTCAATTTATGGGCGACGAAGCACCATTTAACTCACTTAATGGGATTTGTCAATGGGCAGCTTCGCTCGGCTATATAGGTATCCAAATCCCAACGTGGGATGCTCGATTGATTGATTTAAAACGGGCTGCTGAATCAAAAACCTACGCGCAAGAGCTTAAAGCCACTGTTAAGTCATTCGGTTTGGAAATTACCGAGCTTTCAACGCATTTGCAAGGGCAACTCGTGGCAGTCAATCCTGCTTATGATCTGATGTTCGATAATTTCGCACCCGACGAAGTAAAAGGTAAACCTGCCGAGCGTCAAAAATGGGCAGTGCAACAACTCCTTTGGGCAGCTAAAGCCAGCGAAAACTTAGGCTTGACAGCGAGTGCTACTTTCTCAGGTGCACTCATGTGGCACACCGTTTACCCTTGGCCTCAACGTCCGAAAGGCTTGGTAGAAACGGCTTTTGCGGAATTAGCCAAACGGTGGAAACCTATTTTGGATGCATATGACGAATCGGGTGTGGATTTATGCTACGAAATTCACCCGGGCGAAGATTTGCACGACGGCATCACCTTTGAAATGTTTTTAGCTGAATTAAAAAATCATAAACGAGCGAATATCTTGTACGACCCTTCGCATTTCGTTCTTCAACAATTAGATTACTTGCAATACATTGATTTTTATCATGAAAGAATTAAAATGTTTCACGTAAAAGATGCGGAATTCAATCCATCCGGTCGAGTAGGCGTATATGGTGGCTATCAAGATTGGGCAAATCGAGCAGGGCGATTCCGTTCTTTGGGCGATGGACAAGTAGATTTTTCAAGCATTTTCTCCAAATTAGCACAGTATGGCTACGACGGTTGGGCAGTTTTGGAATGGGAATGTTGCATCAAATCTTCTGAACAAGGAGCTGCGGAAGGCGCACCATTCATCGAAGGGCATATCATTAATGTGACAGAAAGGGCTTTTGATGATTTCGCAGGAGCAGCAGCCGATCAGGTGTTAAATAACAAGATACTTGGTTTGTAAATAAACTTTAAATCTTGTTTTAAAAAACTTCCCGAAAGTCTTATCTTTCGGAAAGTTTTTTCATTTATAAAAATATCCACTATGACGAATTTTAAAAAAATACCTTTTATTTTGCCGTTTATACTATTTATTTCCTTCATTTCAAGCATAAAAGCTCAAGAAATCACTCAAATACTGAGGGGTCGAGTGATTGAAGCCGTGAGCAGAGCCCCTATTTCTGATGCTGCCATAACCATTCATAATACAAAATTTTCTACCACCGCCAACACTGAGGGGATGTTCCAAATGGAGCAAATACCCGTTGGGCGATACCGTTTGACAATTAGTTCTATCGGTTTTCAACCTTTGATTTTGACGGATATATTAGTCGAATCAGGGAAGGAAACGGTTTTAGAAATTATTTTAAATACATCTAATACAGCTTTGGATACCTTCGTGTATGTAGCGCAAGCTTTGGGTAGAAGTACGACTAATTTCCCATCGGTATCGCTGATTGAAAAATTGCGTTTTCAATATCCGGCTACTTTTGCCGACCCTGCGCGTTATGCATCGTTTGCTGCAGGCGTGGCAACGGATAATGATCAAGCGAATAACCTTTCGATTCGGGGCATATCGCCCAATGCTATGCAGTGGTATCTACAAGGCGCTGAAATTGTGAATCCCAACCACCTCAGCAATGCAGGTACATTGAGCGATAGGGCTTCCGCGAATGGTGGCGGTGTGATGATATTATCAGCACAATTGCTTGAAAATACTACACTTTACCAAGGTGCGATGCCCCCTCAGTATGGAAACGCTTTGGCAGGTGCGCTGGATATGCGCTTACGTAAAGGCAATGATAGCCGCCGTCAAAATACGGTGCAACTCAGTTTGATTGGTTTAGATGCTGCTACTGAAGGGTATTTTAATAAAGGGAAAAAAGCATCCTATTTGATTAACTATCGCTACGCTACCGTTGGTTTATTGTCCAAATTAGGTGTGCCACTGGGCGATGAAGACATTAATTATCAGGATTTGTCCTTTAATTTGAATTTTCCGACTCGAAAGGTGGGGGAGTTCAGCATATTTGGCGTTGGTGGCGTGAGTGAAAATATATTTAAAGCCAAAAAGCCCGGGGAGTGGATAGCCGATAAAGACAGTCAAGACATCAGTTTCAAAGGGCGGATGGGCGTTTTAGGTTTGAAACACCAAGTGTCTTTGGGTAAAAAAATGCTTTGGCAATCCGTTTTCGTCGCATCTGCTTTGGATGATTCGAGGGATGCTATTGGTTATAATCGGTTGGAGCAGCCTACAAAAGTGGAATCGATTGATAATACCCACGCTAAGTATTTCTTTAAAACAGAAATTAATAGCAAATTAGGTGGCAAACCCGAGCAATCACGTGTTTTTACTGAGGGGTCAATCGGTTTAATTGTCAAAGAAGAGGTGGTTTCAAGTAATCTTATTTCTAAATTTTTTTCCAATACTTCTAATAAAATATCGGACGGCAATGGCGTGTGGCTGATTCCTTATGCCAATTTGGGCGGCGAGTTGAGTCAAAAATTGCATTATAAAATAGGCGTTCGCACAGTATATTTTAGTTTTAATGAAAAGTTTTCCCTTGAGCCATCAGCTATTTTGAATTATAATACGAGTAAAAATAGCTTTATTCAACTCAATTATAGTCGTCAAAGTCAGTTGATTCAGCCCATGCTATATTTTGCTAAAAACTCAAATGGGGTGTATCTTAATAGGAGTTTGGATTTTGTTAAATCTGATAATGTCGGTTTGAGTTTTAATAAAAATTTCAAAAATGCTCTTAGAATGAATGCCGAAGCATTTTATCAAACTTACTCCAATGTTTATTACAACAATAATAATAATTCTTCATTATTGGATGATTTGAATAGTTTAACCGCCATTTCAAGCGGTTTGGTAGGAACGGCTCGCAGCGTGGGTTTGGCTCTGAGTACAAGTCAAAACTTAACAAACGGCTTGTTTTGGCAATTAAACGCAGCCATTTTTGATGCTTTATGGAAAGATCAAAGAGGTATTGAACGCAACTTGACTTATAATAGCCGCTACACTTCCAACGCTTTGCTCGGTAAAGAATGGACGCGCGGCAGCCTCCGAAACAAGTTTTTTGGCATCAGCGGACGGGCTGTACTGAGGGGGGGCTTTTGGCAAAACGGCGTGCAAGTGAAAGACTATTTTCGCACGGATTTGAATATTTACTTTAAACGAAATCGCAAAAATTGGCAATCTACAATACAACTCGATATTCAAAACGTGACTAATCGAGAGAACGAATGGACGACCGTTTTCGACCGTTTGCAAGCACGGACGATTGCTAAAAAACAATTGGGTTTGATTCCGAATATTGCTTATAAGGTGGAATTTTAATGAATTTTAAGCCACTAATTTTTTGCTAATTAACGAATTTCACTAATTTAGGTGTTGACGAATCTCTATAAAAAATGAAAATATTTAATATTATTCTTTGCATTCTTTTTATCCTATTCGCAGTCGTTCAGTACAACGACCCTGATCCTTATATTTGGGTACCGATTTACCTGTTCGTGGCGGGCGTGTGCGGCTATGCGGCTTATAGCAAATTCAACAGCCGAGTGACTTGGGTGGGCTTCATTATCATCAGTTTGTACATGATTTCTTACATTCCTGCCTTCATTGATTGGATAAAAATGGGGATGCCGAGCGTTGTAGAGACCATGAAAGCGGACAAATCTTATGTGGAATTGACGAGAGAATTTGGGGGTTTGGTCATTTGTGTGGTGACTTTAGGCTGGCAATTGTACCGTAAAGCTAAAATTTCAAGCTACCCGTCAGTAAATATTGCCGCTTAGGATTGGCATAAAATGCAATCACTTGATAGTCGGTATCAAACACATTTTCTATTTTAAAATTAACATCAAGAAAGGTTTTTTTAATCGAAAAACGGCGTCCGATGGTGGCACTGCCAATCGTGAAAGCATTTGTCCAAGTGCTATTGTCTGAAGCACCGTAGCGGCGACTTGAAGCGGTTTGGTTGTATTGAAAATAGAACTTTTTATATTGGGTAAATATAGAGGCATTGCCCGTATGTATAGGTGTGTACAGGAGTTGCTTCCCTTCTGAATCTGTTGAGCGCGCCAATTGATAAGTCAAATTAAAACGGGCATTGACATCCTTTTTATTCCAATCGAGGGTATAAAATCCTTCAACACCTCTTGACAATACGCTGCTCACATTGGATGGATGCCATAAACCATCGTTTTTGGGTGACCATAAAATCCTATCTTTTGTCAGCATGATGAAACCAGTTAAGCTTATTTTTGAAGTGAAAATGCCTTGTTTTACTTTAAAATCAATGCCTAATTCGCCATTTATACCATTTTCTGCTTTTAAATTAGGGTTGCCTAATTGCGCCCAGTACAAATCATTCAAGGCAGGTAAGTTATAATTTTTAGAAATAGACCCCCTCAGTATCCATTGGTAATGGGTGATGGGTAATGGGTAATTATTGGTGATTGGTGATTGGTGATTGGTGATGAGTGATTGGTGATGAGTGATTATTAGTGATGGGTTATGGGTGGTGATAGGGTTAGATAAATATTTCAAAAATCCCAAACTGAACGTGACTGGTATGAGCCGATTATCCACCAGTTCTTGACGGATGGCTGCACTGAAATTGGTCTTGAAAATAGCGAAATTATAGGCGGCGAAAGCGGCGAGTCGAGTGCGCTTTTGATTGGTATCGAAGTTCTGAGTCAAGGCTTGATTTTGAGTAAAATTTAAGCCGAAACGCCATTGGGTTTTATTATTTAAATCAATATTGTGTTCTACTTCGCCGATGGTCGTTTTTACTCGGTTGCGGCTACTGTCAATAATCGTACTTCTATACAAATTATCTTCGTCGAAGTAGGCAAAACGGGCTTTTGTAACGCTTTTCCCCTTGAAACTTGACCATTCTGCACCTATTCTGCTATTGGCATCGGCGAGTTGCGCCTTGTCGTTTTGGGCTGTCATGGTGGGCATAATTTGACGATTGTTGCGGCTTTCCCAAATATTTATCTTTAAAAAATGACTTCTTTCAGCGATGGTTTTAGGGCTTTTTATATTGAAAAAAAAGCTGCCTGATAGGTTAAATTTTTCAAAAGCGGCATTCTGAGCGTATTGAAGTGGCCGACCGATTTCAGCCGTATTTTTAAAGATAAATTCATTCTTTGAAGCTTGATGAGAGAGCCTAAATGCGCCAGCTACTTTATTATTACCTGTCGAAATCGCCATATTTTGACCCAATAAACCATAACTGCCCGACAGAAAGCCTAATTCACCATGAAAACCCCGTTTTTGTCGAATGTCATTGTCCAAATAAATTGCCCCACCTATCGCGCCACTCCCGTATAATGCCGAACTTCCCCCAAACTGCACGCCGATATGCTCGAACGCGCCCACCTCATTGAGCGGCAAATCCACCAAACCGTTCAGTGCATTTTGAATATTAAAGCCGTTCCAAACGATGGCGGTGTGGCTGCTGCCTGTGCCGCGCGTAGAAACCGTCGCCAAACCCGTTCCATAGGCTTTTATACTGAGGGGGGTATTGGATTGAAGAAAATCTGCTAAATTATTATTTTTAAAAATGCGTAAAGTATTGGTATCAAAGTCAATACGCATTTGACCCAAAGCAAAATGGTTAATCCTTTGCGAAGTGATTTCAACGGAGGGCAGCGTTTTGACCGAATCGCTTTGAGCGGCGAGTAGGGTAGGGCAGAGGAAAAGTAATAAGCGGAGCATTTTCATGCGGCAAAGATAAAGGCACATGTTTATAATTACGCCATGTGCTGGCACACTTATTTAGTAGTTTATCAAAGGCAATATTAGAATCAAATAGCCTATTAAATTTAAAAACAAATAGTATGGAACGCCTAACTTACACAATCCTCGTTTTTTTCCTTCTTTTAACCACTCAAACCTCGATTTTTGGACAAGGTGAAGATATAGCCTTAAAGGATACGCTCAATTTAAAGGTAAAAGATACTCCTCCGCCTAAAATTCCTAAAAGATTTTTCCCTACTGCCATTGAAAATTTAGGTACTAATATTCTCATCAATCGGGTTGATGCAGACTTGAGAAATGTTCATTGGGCAAAAGTGACACCTGCCAATTGGAAGAAGAATCTCCAAACAGGATTTGAAGCGGATTATGACCATTTTGCAACCAATTGGTTGGGGCATCCGATGCATGGTGCTTTTTTTTACAACTTTGCCCGCAGCAATGGCTACAATTTTTGGGAATCTATTCCTTTTACCCTCGGTGGGAGTTTGATGTGGGAGTTTTTTGGCGAAACGTATCCTGCGAGCGAAGTAGATGTTTTAACAACGACATATGGAGGCATTTACTTGGGTGAGATGACTCATAGATTTTCAAAAGTCATAAAAAATAGAGTAAAAAATAAGTTTTTAAAATACACGGCTATGACCATTTTAAACCCTGCGGATAGACTCAATTCGTTGTTTTATAAAGATAAAAATAGGGTGACGCCTTCTGAAGATCCTATCATTCGGGGGCGATTGTCGGTAGGTAGTAGTTTCCCGGACGGCGATATTGATGGCAGTAGTTTTGTACCAAGAGGTTATTTGAGTTTTACTATGATTTATGGCGATTTATTTGAAGACCAGCAAAAGAAGTATCGCCCGTTCGATTATTTTGTTTTTAAAACATGGGCAAATTTTACTTTTCAAGGTAAAGACAGTGTTTATTTCAATATTTCGTCCTACGCACCACTTTTTCTCAAACGCCTCAATGAAAATGCAGCTCTCAGCGTATCGCAACATTATGATTATCTCTACACGGATGTTTATAAACTCGGCTCACTATCAGTTACCGGCGATTATTCCCAACGTTATGATTTGAATAAACATAATAGGTTGATGTTTTCTTTGAAAGCAGGGGTTATTTTATTTGGCAGCAGCCAATCGGAAATAGTAGAGCATATTTATCAATCAAGCGACCCTGAATTCGAGCGCGATTATGTCTATGGCAACGGCTTTACAGGGCAAATAGAGTTTGCCATGAGAACTGAGAAGTATGGCAGTTTGACTGGGAATTTCAACAAGTGGTTAATTTATACAGACCGTGATGCTAAAGGCACTGAAAATCTTTCGCTTATCGTTGCAGAATATAATTATCCTATTTGGAAAAAATTGGCTTTGGGTTTACAAGCCAATTATTATAAAAGGTTAGCAAAATATAGGGATTATAAGGAGTTTGCGCGCATTCAAAAGGATTATTATGAATTTAAAACAATGATAAATTTCACCTTTTAGTAATGGTAAAAAATAAATTGTTAAAAATGTAACGTTTGCCCCCTAACCCCCGAAGGGGGAACATCTGAGGAAAAATTGAAAAATAATAGCTCAAATGTTAAATACTTCCAATGCGTTCCCCCTTCGGGGGTTAGGGGGCAAACGTT
>JAYUUR010000585.1:0-7618 GCA_043754475.1 Saprospiraceae bacterium
ATACCACGATTGACAGAATTATTAATGTCAGTGCTGGGCTATGGAATTTTAATATATCCACCTAAATCATTGATTATCAACTTACAACAAGTCTATTGAAGTTTTTACAATAATTGTAACAAAGGTATCTAATTAGATAACAAGTTGCAAATTTTTTAAGTGAAAAAATCTTATCAATATGTCAAACGAAAACCTTAATTTAGATAACTCCCTAAAATCATCCCCCCTCTACAGCGAAGACCTTGCGCCCGTACCCCTCAGTAAAAGGACGTGGAACAAGTGGAATTTGGCTGCCTTGTGGGTAGGCATGGCGGTGTGTATTCCGACATATATACTCGCTTCTTACATGATAAAAACGGGTTTATCATGGCAAGCGGCTCTGATAATCATCGGTTTAGCCAATGCCGTTATAACCATTCCGATGGTTTTGAATGGTCATGCGGGGGTGAAATATGGCATACCCTTTCCAGTGGTTGGGCGAGCGGCATTTGGGCATCGGGGTATTCATATTCCTTCATTTTTAAGGGCAATTGTAGCATGTGGCTGGTTTGGTGTACAAACTTGGATAGGCGGTTTAGCACTCTATTCTATTTGGAATGCTGCTACAGGAGCCACCCCCTCAGTAGGTTTGGACGTGGGCAAGTTTATTGGCTTTGGTGCATTTTGGCTCATCAATATTTATTTTATTTGGAAAGGGACAGAGTCTATAAAATGGTTAGAAGATTGGTCTGCACCCATATTAATTCTCATCGGCTTAATGCTTATTGGCTGGGGCGTGCGAGAAGGCGGCAGCTTCAAGGAAGTTTTAATGCAAAGTAAACAGCTTGAAAAACCCACAGCTTCCTATAATCCTCTTACGAAAAATATTAATTTCTTCTATATTCGCAACGCCGATCATTCCCCGAAAGCATCTCAAGTGAATATGTGGGTGCCCATAGCGGGCAGCATTGAACATGAAATGGGATGGGTAGATATCACTTGGAATTTTATAGACCCGAGTGCAATAAGCCCTCATGAATTCAATTTACAAAAAGTGCCGGCTGAGGTAGATTATAAAAATATTGACAATGGCTCGCGCGCTATTAAAATTCAAGTGAAAAATAGTGAAACAACGTCCAGCAAAGTAAATGCTACCTTAGTCAAGGCTTCTTCAAATGCCTTATTTTGGAGTTATATTTTATGGTTCACCGCTATGGTTGGTTTTTGGGCAACGATGAGTATTTCTATTTCAGATATTACTCGCTTTGCAAAAAGCCAAGATGACCAAATCAAGGGGCAATTTATCGGCTTGCCGGGCACAATGATTTTCTATTCGTTTGTTGGCATTTTCGTCACGTGTGCAGCTGTTGGTGTTTTCAAAGATGTATTGGTAGCGGAGGATGCCCCTTGGGATCCTGTCTCGTTGGTATCAAAATTTCAAAGCCCTGCGGTGGTGATTTTTGCTCAAATAGCTATGATTATTGCCACATTAAGTACCAATATTGCCGCTAATGTCATCGCTCCTGCTTATGCTTTTTCAAATATGTTTCCTAAAGCCATCAGTTTTAAGATGGGCGGTGTGATAGCGGGCATTATCGGCATCCTGATATGCCCTTGGTGGTTGATGGATGAGATTTCCAACCTCTTGCTGTTTGTCAGTGGTTTATTAGGTCCAATATTGGGGATTTTACTCTGCGATTATTTTATCATCAGGCATAAAACATTGAATATCAATGCTTTATTTCAACCCAATTCAGAATATAATTATAGTTCAGGTTTTAATACAAATGCTTTAATCGCTATGGTCTTAGGCGTTTTAGCGGCTTTGATAGGCAAATGGATACCCGCTTTGGGCTTTTTGTTTAGCTTGTCGTGGTTTACGGGGTTTGTGGTGGCATTTGGGGTTTATTATTTTTTAATGAAGAGAAATAAGCAGGGTAATTTAAATTGATACTTGCAACAACTTCTGCCCAAGCTGATGTACAGCTTCTTGGATTTTTTTCGCTTGCGTAGGTGATGGGTACTTTACGCCAGAAGCATATTGGCGTAAAAGGCTTTGATTAATGCCTGCCAAATCAGCAATAGCATTAATTTTTACGGCGGAAAGAACATCAAACAGCTCAGTCAAGTCATAGACATATTCAAATTTGATGTCTCCAACTTTTATGCCTTGCCATTCGGCTTGCTCTTTACCTTCGTGGTCGAGGTGGTCTTGTATCAAATCTTTTAGATTATGAGTGATTTCCTCAACGGTATTGCCGACGGTTGTAAGTAATGTATAAGGAGCGTCTATGCGTCCCCACATTTCGCCGTCTCCGGGTTCTATGATGATGATTAGTTTCATATTTAAGTTTTTAAACTGGCTTTTTTTAATATATCATTCAAAGTACCTTTTTTCAAGTCTTTATCTCCATGAAAAGGTACAGCTACATTATTAGGATTATCAGGATGCTTAAATATTCTATGGCTTCCCCTTTGGCGAGACTCGCTCCAGCCATTTTTTTCTAATAATCTGATGACTTCTTTCGCTGTCATAGAACGGTATTTTTAATTTTTTAAAATAAATTTTCACATTTTTCATTTTCTTGACATTTTAGATATAAAAGATATATTGCAAAGGTAACATAAACGCTACCTAAAAAACAAACTTTAAAGTAACTATTTTGCTACTTTTGAATAATTATTTCACATCAAAGTTCTTTTTAACAAGATTGGTAAGTTTCATCAATTCATTTTTATCCAACGAACTAAGCTTTTTGATAATAAGCGTCTCGGAAATCGTCGCAATTTCATTACAACGCACTTCGCAAACGACAGGCGTAGGTGAGGTTAAATAATCATTGTTTAATACAAAACTGTGATGATCACTTTTCATTACAGATGTGACTTTGGCAACTATATAAGCACCGACTTTTGAGCGCGCATTGCCAATTATAATGGCAGGGCGTTTTTTAGAATTTGAAAAATCATCAAAAGGATAGGGAAAGAGTATTAAGTCTCCTTGTTTGTAGTTGGTCATAGTATGTTTTATCGTTTTTAAAGTTTATCCCAAACAGAATCAGCTTCATTATTCCAATCTTTTGCAAAAACGGGTTCAGATATTTGTGAAAAAGCCTTTTCGTCAATATCTTGCCAGTCCCAAACGATATCGGAGTCGTTTATATCGTTTTTTTCAGACTCTTTTACAGAAAAAGGAATTTTCAGTTTTTGTAGAACTGCAATGACTCTTTCTATTTTAGAATTATCGTTGAAAGAAATAACTATCGATTTCATATCTTTACTTTTATTAACAAATTTAAGATTTTTTTGACTAATACCAAACTAAACAAGATTAATGAAAAAATACATTCTCTCGATTGACCAAGGCACGACCAGCTCTCGTGCCATTGTTTTTGATAAAAAAGGCAATATTATCGCCGTAGCACAGCAGGAATTTACACAATTTTTCCCGAAGCCAGGTTGGGTAGAGCATGATGCGAATGAAATATGGCAATCCGTTCAAAACGTGGTACGCAATGTTTTGAGAGAGGTGAACCCCAATGATATTGCAGCCATTGGCATCACCAATCAACGTGAAACAACGGTGGTTTGGGATAAAAATACGGGGCAACCCATTTATAACGCCATCGTTTGGCAAAGCCGCCAGACTATGGATGTTTGCGAAGACCTCAAAGCGAAAGGGCTTGACCCCTCAGTACGCGCCAAAACGGGCTTGCTAATTGACGCTTATTTTTCAGGAACTAAGGTGAAATGGATGCTCGATAATGTCGAAGGGGCAAGGGCAAAAGCGGAGGCTGGCGATTTGCTTTTCGGCACAATTGATACATGGGTATTGTGGAATTTGACCGAAGAAAAAACCCATGCAACGGATTACACCAATGCTTCTCGCACAATGCTTTACAATATTCACGACCTCAAATGGGACACTGAACTCTGCAAAGCCTTGACCGTTCCCACTTCGATGTTGCCGACTGTCATGGATAGTTCTGCGGTTTATGGTCATGCGAAGGAGGATATTATGGGCATGAAAGGCATTGCAGTATCTGGTATTGCGGGCGATCAACAAGCTGCGCTCTATGGTCAAGCGTGTTTTAGCGATGGCATGGCAAAAAATACTTATGGCACAGGCTGTTTTATGCTCATGAATACAGGCGATAAAGCTGTTCAATCTAAAAATGGCTTGCTCACAACCATCGCGTGGGGTATTGATGGTAAGGTGAAATATGCGCTCGAAGGTTCTATTTTCGTAGCCGGTTCAGCTGTGCAATGGCTGCGTGATGCTGTCGAATTGGTCAAAGATGCGGCTGATACTGAGGGGTATGCCAAAAGCATTTCGGACAATGGTGGCGTGTATGTAGTTCCTGCATTCGTCGGCTTGGGTACGCCTTATTGGGATTCAGAAGTGCGCGGAGCGATATTCGGCTTGTCTCGTGGCTCAGGCAAAGCACAACTTATACGCGCAACTTTGGAAAGCATCGCCTACCAAACAAAGGACGTATTGAGCGTGATGGAAAAGGATTCGGGCATCAAACTCAAAGCCTTACGAGTAGATGGCGGTGCCGTGAAAAACAATTTTATGATGCAATTTCAAAGCGATATTTTAGGCACTAAAGTCGAACGCCCCGTTATTCAAGAGACAACGGCATTGGGAGCAGCGTATTTAGCCGGTTTAGCCGTTGGTTTTTGGAAAGATGAAAAGGATATTTCCACCAATTGGCAATTAGAACAGGATTTCAAACCCAAAATGAAAAAGGCGGATTCGGCTAAATTGTATAAGGGTTGGAAATTGGCGGTGAAGGCGGCGAAGGTGTTTAAGCCTTGATAATAGAGTTTTTCATTGAATTTACCTTGATTTCAATTCAGAAATGGGTTGAAATCAAGGTAAAAAATTTATAAAAATGGAATTGCAAGAAACAGAAGACGAAAACATAATTCTTACTCATTTAGCGAGTGAACACGCTCTCGGTAAAGATTGGCTCACTCAAACTGAAGATGAAGCTTGGGAAGATTTGTAAAATATGGTTAACAATCATGCATCTTCTCCTTTGACCCATTTTTCCATCAATTCAGGTGTATAATTACGTTCTTCCCATACTTTATCAGCTTCATCGACTGCTTTTTTCATAAAAAACGCGCTAAATAACGTTTGATTTCCAATAAATCCGCATCGGGAATATTGGTAGCGTAGAGTTTGAGTAACTCCATTTGCATATTACTTAGTGGTGGATTGTGTGACATTTCTTTTGTTTTTTCTACAAAATTATATTTTTTTTACCGAAATCGCAATCATTTACCCATCTTCACGAGCTATTCTAAATAATCTCCATCTGCCGCATCAAAAACGCCGCACTCATTTGTTGACAAACGCCCTCTCTGAGTTTATAGTCAAAAAGCAAAACATCGTCTGTGATAGTGGCTTCAAAGCATTGATTGCTGAGGTAATCGGGGTATTGGATTTTCATGTCGCCTATGACCAAATCATGCGTAGCAATAATGCCGACGGCATCTTTAGCGATGAGGCGATGAATCAAGCCTTGCGTGCCAGCCCGTTTGTCGTTGGAATTAGTACCCCTCAGTATTTCATCCAAAATAATGAATGTTTTATGCGGTTTATCAAGCGTTTCAATAATAGCTTTCAGGCGTTTCAATTCTGCAAAAAAGAGGGATTCACTGTTTTGCAATGAATCATCAACCCGCATACTCACGCAGACATCAAAGGGATAACAGTCAAATTGCTCGGCACAGACGGGAGAACCTATTTTGGCTAATATCAAATTCACGCCTAAAGTTCTTAAAAACGTGCTTTTACCCGACATATTAGAGCCTGTCAAGACGATAAATTTTGTCTTATCAAAACTGACATCATTACAAATGCGTTTCTCCCGTTGAATTAAAGGGTGTCCAACTTGTTTTAAAATCAACTTCGGCTCAGTTGTGATTGTAGGGAAAATAAAATCGGGATTATTATAAGCAAAATTAGCAATACTCGACAATGCCTCAAACGTACCGATGGATTTGAACCATTCAAAAACGACTTCTTTATTCTGTATTTTCCATTTTTCAAGAGTAAAAAGTGCATGTAAATGGTATTGAAAAAGCCCGTTCATCAATATGGCAGCGAAGGGGTTTAAAATAGTGTCGAATTGATTGAGAATTTTGGAAAGTTGATTAATTGAAATGCTGCCTATTTTATTGTCGAAACTGGCGTTCCGCGATACTATACCCCTCAGTAAATCAGAGCTAAATATTTCATTTTCAATGAGTTGTAAGAGTTTACTATATTTTTTAAGAACACCGCTTGTATTATTGAGCAAGCGATGTTCTTCTTTAATATGCTTTTGTTGAAAGGCGACTATACCTAAATTTAAGAAGAATAACGCCTTAAAAATCGTAAAGAAAATAGGATCATCGGATATAAAATTGACTATTAAAATGCCGATTGTTATAGCGGGTAAGATGAAAGATACCCCCCTCAGTATTTTAGCATTTTTATAATTCAAAGGCGCATAAAGCCACTCTTTAAATTTTGGAATGGACAAATCTTCATCAATATGCATTTGCCCTGCGGCTAAATAATTTTGTCGCCAATCCAATTTTAAACCCAATTCTCGAACGGCTTCCTGTTGGGTTTTTATATTTATACCCCCCTCAGTATTTTTCAGCCAAGTAGCTAATTGTGCTTCACCGATAGCCGTTGTTGTGCGATTAATGTGTTGAAAAATGGATGATTTTCCGAAAATATCAAGGTCGTAGGAATAGGGATGATGAGGCTCAATATAGGCTTCTCCTGCTTTAAAAGGCGTTAAATTGCCATTCAAATAAGCCATTTCATTCTCATTAATCAGGCTTAAAGACGTGTAGAGTTGAGCCTTTTCCTTATATTTTAAATGTAAAGAAACAAACCAAAGGAAAAGACTGAATAGCAAAATACCTGCACCAAATAGCCACGCCGTTTGTTCGGTTTTATAGAAGTGATAGCCGCTGTAAATGAGTAAAAAGATAGAGAAAAGCCTTAAAGCTGCAATAAAATTCCCCGTTTTAGAAGCCTCAGCATGAAGATTTTGATAGTGCTTTTTAAGTTGCTCGTAATTTTCAAAAATGGTCATATAACTATACGTCTTATTTTATGCTAAATTGCTCATGAACAAACCTATAAGGTTTTTCAAAACCTTATAGGTTTATTAAGTAAATAATTCCATATTTTTATTCAAAAATATCAGCGATTCTCACTGTAAAACCATCAATAATACTTGCTTTAACGCTATCATTTATGCCAAACTCACCGACTAAAATAAATTCATTATCTCGATTTTCATATTGTTTGATGGTTTTTTTATCTGGATAAATAACCCAATATTCTTTGACTCCACAGCTTTCATAAATATATTTTTTATAACTCATTTCCTTCGTCGTGTTGCCGGGTGACAGTATTTCAGCTATAAAATCAGGCGCGCCTTCAATCTTTTTTTCACCAATAATAGTCAACCTCTCTTTGGAAATAAACAAAATATCAGGTTGCAGCGTATCATTAGGCGTAAATTCATTAGACTTGTTGTAAGTTGATAATCAATGATTTAGGTGGATATATTAAAATTCCATAGCCCAGCACTGACATTAATAATTCTGTCAATCGTGGTAT
>JAYUUR010000586.1:0-2582 GCA_043754475.1 Saprospiraceae bacterium
TCGTGAAAAATGGGTTTATACCAATCAAAATAGTCAAGTTTCATTGATTGATAAAAATGACTTTTCTCTTCAAATTGAAAATGAAAAAATCAATTTTGATGCTGCATTAATTATCATTCACGGCACGCCGGGTGAAGATGGTAAGTTGCAAGGCTATTTTGACATGCTTCAAATTCCTTATACTTCTTGCGATGCCATCACTTCTGCCTTGACTTTCAACAAGCGGTGGACAGTGGCGACAGCCGCTTTTAGTGGCATAAACGTAGCAAAATCCTTGCATTTATTTAAAAATACGCCTGTTTTAACTGAAAACATTTTAAATACATTGCAATTGCCCGTTTTTGTAAAACCGAATAATGGTGGTTCATCCATCGGCATGAGTCGTGTGGAGAAGGCGGAAGATTTACAAGGTGCGTTGGAAAAAGCCTTTCAAGAAGACAATCAAATATTGGTAGAAGAGTTTATCAAAGGGCGTGAGTTTACAGTCGGTTGCTTCAAAACGGATGGTGAAGTGGTCGTTTTACCCATTTGTGAGGTGCGTTCTAAAAAAGCCTTTTTCGATTATGAAGCCAAATATGAAGGGGCAAGCGAGGAGCTGATTCCTGCGCCAATTGATGAAAAAATGGCTGAAATACTGAGGGGTACGGTTAAAAAAATTTACCAAATTTTTAATTGTAAAGGCATTGTTCGGATAGATTTTATTTGGAACGAAAGCAATGATAAGCCCTATATGCTCGAAATTAACACTGTGCCAGGGCAATCTGAAAGCAGTATTGTGCCTCAAATGGTGCGCGCTCATGGGTGGACAATGACGGAATTTTATACGCGGCAAATTAAGGAATGCTTGTAAATAATGATGAGTGATGAATGATAAATGGTGAATTGGGATACCTAAAAAATTATGCAATCAATTAGATTACTATAAAATATGAACAACATCTGGGAAAACATCAAAGGCTTTTTTAAAGAGGTGTATTACTTTCTGTCGAGCCGCATTTTTTGGAAAAACTTCGGTAAGCAAATCGCTATTATTGCGGGTTTGCTTTTCCTCATTTTTTGGTTTATGAAATGCTTTACGCGACATGGCGATGCTGTTCGCGTAGGCAATTATGTCCAAAAAAACATAAAAGAGGTAGAACGCATGGCGGATAATGAAGGCTTCGACATCGTCGTAACGGATTCCATTTACAGTGAAAGTTTTCCTGCGGATATTGTTTTGGAACAAAATCCATCAGCCAATTCTTACGTCAAATCGGGCAGAACTATTTATGTAAAAATCACGACCAATAGAGGCAATTTAGTGGCTTTACCCGATATAAAAGGCAATGACCAAGTGGATTTATACATCGAATTGCTCAATATGGCGAAGGTGAAAATTGGTAGAATTGATACAATAGCAGACCCTAACTTGTC
The DNA here is from genome assembly GCA_043754475.1 of Saprospiraceae bacterium. Classification (GTDB taxonomy): domain Bacteria; phylum Bacteroidota; class Bacteroidia; order Chitinophagales; family Saprospiraceae; genus JAAFJT01. Next base: position 1,414 of record JAYUUR010000586.1, read on the forward strand.
AGATGGTACTATATTGCAAGTCATTGTCGGCAATGAAGATGTGTATAAAAAATTGGGCGATGGCGTGAGGGTGCGTGAAGGCAGCCAAATTCGTTTAGTCATCGCTAAAAGAGTTATCAATGAACGTGAAGTACCGAGATTCATTGAAAGTGGTAGATATTTAAGTTTTGGAGAATACTCACTTTATTTAGAAAGCAGAGAATTGTTTATCAGAGAGTTGAAAAGTGACAACTCTGTATCTGACGAAAATTCCGCTTTTGTCATTAGAGTGATACCAGGTCCGGGCAGTCCTATGGTGAAAGGTGATTCAGTCACCGTTTTTCTATCGGGTAAAAACCCAGCAGCTACTCGAACAGATCAATTCGAGCAGTAATTTTAAAACTTGGAATGGTTTTTTCTATTAAAAATCGGACAACTTTTTGAATTACTTTGAACTTTAAGACGACAAAACCCGCGCCGTGTAAAACGGACGCGGGTTTTGTTTTTGGTTCAATATTAAAATATCTCCAACTGCCAAGTTCTTTCAAACTGCTCCCCTATTGCCAATTTATTAATACCCTCTTTTTCAGTCAAGTCTTGAGTCGTATTCACCGAATCAGCTATGCCGCACCAGGGTTCTAAGCAAACAAAAGGCGCATTTTTAGCTGCCCAAATACCGAAATAAGGAAATCCATCAAAAGTCATTCGCAAACCATGCGGCGTTTTTTTGGAAAGAATCGCCATGCTGTTGGATTTTATATGCTTCAAAACAATAGCATCTTCATAAAACAATGGGTGTTTCAAGGGAAAATTACTTGAATTATTTAAAAAAGCATTGGCTTGAAGTTCAATTAAGCCATCTTTACTGAGGGGGTATCGCCCGAAGGTTTCCGTAGTATTGAGTTGAATAAAATAGTCCTCATAAATCGTCCCTTCTGTCAATGGCACTTTGAAAGCGGGGTGTCCACCGACTGAAAAAAACATTGGTTCATCGCCCATGTTTTTCACATCATAAGTCACACATAACTCATTGATTTTCAATGTATAATGCAATCTAAATTCAAAATGAAACGGATAATTTTTAAAACTATTAGCATCAGATTTCAATAAAAAAACTGCACTATCTGCTGTCTGATTTTCCAATTCAAAAACCCTATCACGGGCAAAACCATGCCTTGACAAAGTGTATT
>JAYUUR010000587.1:0-2581 GCA_043754475.1 Saprospiraceae bacterium
CACGACGCGAGGTAGAGGAATGCCCCGGCTTGCGCCAGCGCGGTCGCGCCCTCCGATGCCGCTGGCAGGCCGGCCGCAACGAGCCAGACGACAACCGTGGTGAAGATCAGGCCTTTTCTTGAAAAATGAAAATTTAGTCCAAATTAAATTTTGAATTGAGTATTAAATAACTGAATTTCGAAATAATAGAATTTCTAATCAATATTTTTGAAATATAATTTGGTCAAAAATTTCATTTTTCAAGAAAAAGACTTATTACACAACCCCATGTGAACCTCCTATATAACTAATTTTAACTCGTTGAAACTCAGCAGTTTACAAAATGGAATTTATGCTGCCTGTTTCAAGCGGTCTAATAATTTTTCAAGTTTTTTAATTTTATCTTGATTGACTTTGTTTTTATTGACCATTACCATCTCCTCATTATATTCTGTTTGCTTCAATAACATATTGTAAATAATTCTTGCCATTTTGTGTGCTGTTGCGACGACTGCGCCTTTTCCACCTATTCTTGATCGTATTGTTCGATAGTAATCGCCCATAGGCGATTTGTTAGTGGATAAGCAGGCGGCGGCTTGTCTTAAACATTGACCTGCTTTATTGTCTTTTTTCATCATTTTACTACTGATGATTTTACCGCCTGTAATCTTCGTATTTGGCGTTAAATTGAGCCATGCCGAAAAATGTTTGGCATTTTGCCATTTACTCATATCAGTACCCACTTCCGATATGAACTCTAAGACGTCACCTCGCTAATACCTGGTATTTTGGTTAAATCTACCCCTGATATCCCTGCCAAGTATGGAGCAATAGGGCTATTAAATTGATTTTTTTTTACCTTTCTCTCTTTAGAAATTTTAGAAATTTTAGAAATTTTGGGTCTTGCCGATCCACCTGTTTCTTTACCTTCGTCTTTTCTTTGGACAACTTCTACCTCTTCTACCTCTTCTACTGATGGGGTGAGGGACATATATACACTACTAATATCCCCTTTTTTCACTATCGCTACTTGTTTAAGTAATTGCTTGAGGATTTTTTCTTCACAATAAGCGGGTCGCAAAGAGTACTCAGTATTTCAGGGTCTCGTTCTCCCTCAATAATAGCCTTCAACATAAGCATGCCCGTTTTGCCAAGTAAATCACTAATAACTGTATGAAGTTTAATATTCATCAGTTCAAGTGATTTTTGCATCCGTCTAACAGCATCAACACATAATAAAATTAACCGTTTGCGTTGCCGAACATAAGTCCTCAACACGCGCATCTCATTCTCAGGTTGAAAACTTTTCTGCAAAAGCCCCCCGCTTGTTCAAGCATAATATAAAGCGGCAACCAATAAATGCCTGTACTCTCCATCGCTACGGTCGTAATACCATTCTCTTGAAGATAACTCACGATTTCTTTTAAATCGCATGTAAAAGCGGAAGTCCTCAGTACTTCATGACCCTCATCACCAGCACAGATGGCTACACAATGAAGTGTATCGCCAATATCAATACCAGCAGCATGGGCATTAAAAACAGGTAAACCTAAACCCATTCGAATAACCCCTTTGTGAGGTGCGTCTTTTTTCATAATTTTGCCTTTAACTATTTTAGTAAGGCAGCACATAAAGGTACTTGGTTTATGAAATTGATCTCCTATACGGTGTCTATGCAGCCAGTTGAAATTTCAAAAAGTACCTCGAACCAAACTATGTGATGGAATATGACTTCCAATTACATTTAGGTTTCTTATGTGCTGCTTTTTTTGCAAAGTTATATATTTTGACGTTGGCGTCCTTCCGCGCCCGATTACTATGAGGCATAAAAAAGTATAATAAAAAAGTATAATAAAAAAGTATTATTGTGTCAAACGCCTTAGTAAAATATTAAAATGGAAAAAGAAAATCTCGTACCGGAAGACCATAAACACGTCTTAGGTCTGCAATTACCCACTGACCCACGTTGGGTGGATTTAGCCTCTTTCAGCCTTGAAGATGTCTTGACCGACCATGCTTATTGCGAGCTCAAAGCTGCTACCGCTTGCATTTCGCTCATTCAAGCATTTCCTGAAAAAGAGGAATTAGTGCGTGGATTAGCACCCATTGTCACCGAGGAATGGGGGCATTTCCGAGCTGTAATAGCCGAATTGGATAAGCGCGGCTTGAAATTAGGACGGCAGCGCAAAGATGAATATGTCAACGAATTGATGAAATTTGAAATCAAAGGCGGCAGCAGAGAAACCCATCTCACCGAACGCCTTTTAATATGTGCCTTGATAGAAGCCCGCAGTTGCGAGCGTTTCCGATTATTGCATCTCAATTTAGCGGACGCTGATTTAGCAGCTTTTTATTATAAATTCATGGTAGCCGAGGCTGGTCATTATCGCCTTTTCATCGATTTAGCCAAGTTTTATGGTGATAAAGAGCAGGTCATGCAGCGTTGGAAAGCGTATTTAGCCTATGAAGCGGAGATGATGAACCGCTTGGAAGTTCGAGGGGATAGGATGCATTAAGTGTAGAGTGTTTGAAAACAGTTCTGAAAACGGTTAAAAACGGTTTAGTAGACGGAAATTATTTTTTTTCAAAAAAATAATTTCCG
>JAYUUR010000588.1:0-2576 GCA_043754475.1 Saprospiraceae bacterium
TGTTCGGCGGTGCGGCGTTGATATTCGCATTGTTCGCTCGACAGATTGTTAAAATGACACGCAAACGGTATGTATAAAACATATTACAGTTAGAATTGACTATACTTCAGCAATTGATTAAACAACAAAAACTATGATGTCACCTAATCATATCATCGGCGGCTTAGTATTCACTGGAACATTTGCCGCAATTTGCGGCGAGAATATGTTAAGTCAACCCCTCAGTATTGCGCTATGCGTTATTGCTTCACTCGCTCCCGACATTGATAATCCACGTGCACCGATGGGCGTTATTTTCTTACCTATTGCAAAATGGATTAGTAGAAACTATATGCACCGCACAATTACACATACTTTATGGGCTTTGCTTCTTACAACCATTCCCTTTTATATCTTCAAATGCCATCCTTTGATTTGGTTTTTTGGATTTCTTTCACACTTGATTTTTGACATGCTCACGATTCAAGGCGTGAAGTTATTTTATCCGTTTCTCATGAATAATTGCGTCATGCCGGGCAGAAAAGAATTGCGGTTTTATACAGGCGATTTGAAGAATGAAGGGATTTATTTATGTATGTTTTTATTGGTCGGAGTTACAATGTACCCACTTATGCAGCAAGGGTTTTGGACAGCGTACAACAGTAATTGGGGAACTCAGAAACATTTGAGCAGCGAGTTTGAGAAATCAAAAGATTTGCTACAGGTTGAATATCAGTACAACATTGGCAGCGAAGAATTTAAGGGAAAAGGATTAGCCATTGAAGCGGATAAAACAAAAACCGTCCTATTGTGTGATAAGGAATTTTTGACCATCACCGAAGAAAAAATGAGGGTGAAGCAAATCACGTTCACGCACACCAACAAACCTTATCGCATTGAGACGGTAAATTTTATCAGTATTTCAGCAGATTCTTTAAACTTGATCATATCACAAAAACCGATTACCTACATTGAAGTATTAAGCAACCAAACCGCAAAAATCAACCAAAACGGCATTATCAGAGATTTCAGAAGCACAAAGGAATATTACCAAATGAACATTTTGTTTTACGCCGCCGCCGATTCATCCTCTAAGGAAAAGCCATTCTTTAACTTACCGTCTGCAACGGCACGTTTAAAGCGCAATCAAATTGCAACAATTAGAGACGAATACGCCGACAAACTAAGAAAGTATGAATCTATTCAAAATGACATCGAACGGCTGACGCGCCAATCGTCGAACGACTACGCCGCGCACGAAGCGGCAAAAGAACGGATTGAAGAATTGAAGCGAGAAAAGAAACCAGAACTCGACAACTTTCAGATTAGGAATTTAGAGTATGAGGCGAACATTGCAGAATCGCAGGATAATGAGCGCACATATATTGAGTATCAGAAGTATTTACTTGAAATTAAAGAGAGGCAGTTGAAGAAAGAGAAAACGGTGTTTTCTGGTATTGTTAAATATGTAGTATTTTAAACAATTTATATCATCACTTTAAACATTTAGTTATGAAAAATCTATTTCTATTATCAATCATTGTTCTATCACTCGCATCTTGTAAAAAAGGATTAGAGAAAGAAACGCCACTGCCCGACATGCTTATTGCTGAAATTGTCGGCACGGAATGGAAAGGTGATACGCTTTCATCCTGCACCCCTCAGTATTTAGGCTACTTTTTAGGAAATAATAACTTAATAATAACAGGCAAAAACTTTGGTAATAGTACTGGAGAGGTATCGGTTGATTTACCTGAATTTGTCGAAGTTAATATTGTTGAATGGAAAGACGATGTCGTCATACTTAGAACTGACTGCGACGAATACAAAAAATTTAGGACGGATATTAAATTTACCATCACCAGAGAAGACGAAAAAACCATCAGTTTTTCTAAAAAAATGATTACGGATATTGAGGGGTACATTGTCAACTCTCCAACATGGTTTATATTTTATTACTATATGAGCATATTTAATAAACCTATTTTAGGTGAATTTATTGAAAACATGGACTTGGTAGAAGTTGATTATATACCGACAAAATATGATATATTGAGAGATAGAGACGGACTTAAAGTTATCAATTCTACCCCCTCAGTAACCGCTAACGCATATCAAAAAAAGTACACATTTGAGACTGTATTTATGGATTGCAACGAAAAGTTTAGTTCTAAAATAGAAACATTCACCGTATTAAATGATGCGATTGTGCAGGATAATAACACGCCTGTTTCGTATTACCGTGAGTAATTTTGTTTGTTTTTGTTTCAAAATCATGTGTCAATTTGTCAACATAGCGTACATTGCACCCTGTTATTTGACAAAACGTAACATTGTTGATACCATACAAAACGACTTTCTCGACTTTTCCATAATCTCTATCCACTTTCACAAATCGAACGAACAAGCGGAAATAAACGGCATTTAAAAGAGACAGATTTGAGTACTATTTTTAATATGACGTTTTGAGGGGATTTTAGGGGGATTTGATATTAGACGCAATTATATGAGAAGGATTTATATTTATAGCGCGTTTTCAATACTATTTGTTTTATATTATTTCACATTTTAAACAATTTAATCATGAGGGTAATTTT
>JAYUUR010000589.1:0-2571 GCA_043754475.1 Saprospiraceae bacterium
TAATGCCTTTTTTGCTGCACTATCATTCCTTTATGGAGAATGAGAGGCATTGTTGTGGAGTGAATCAAGGTTGTTGCGTTTTAGGCGAATGACAAAAACTATGTGTCAAAAAAATGCATGTCAAAATAAAAAACATGTGTCAAAAATAAGAAATGGCAATAAAATCATTTTTCTGCATAGATGCCCACACCTGCGGCAATCCCGTCCGATTAGTGGCAGGAGGCGGTCCCATACTGAGGGGGTCGAACATGAGCGAGAAGCGGCAGCATTTCCTCCAAGAATTTGACTGGATTCGCAAGGGTTTGATGTATGAACCGCGCGGGCATGATATGATGTCGGGCAGCATTCTCTATCCACCGAGTGACCCGCGCAATGACATCGGTATTTTATTTATCGAAACCAGCGGCTGCTTGCCCATGTGCGGTCATGGTACGATAGGCACAGTCACGATTGCCCTCGAACAAGGCTTGGTGACGCCTCAAACTGAGGGGGTTCTGAACCTCGAAGTACCTGCTGGATTAGTGCGTGCCGAATATAAAATGGTCGGTAAAAAAGTGCAATCCGTGAAAATTACGAACATCAAATCTTACCTCCATACTGAGGGGGTAGGGGTGGAGTGTTCAGGTTTAGGCAAGTTGCATTTAGACGTTGCTTATGGCGGCAATTATTACGGCATCATTGATCCGCAAGAGAATTTTAAAGGCATGGAGCATTATTCAGCCGATCAACTCATTGCGTGGAGTCGTGAAATCAGAGCAAAAGTCAATGAGCAACACACCTTCATTCATCCCGAAAACCCGACCATCAACGGCATGAGCCACGTACAATGGACAGGCAAAGTCATTGACCCAAACTCCACTGCTCGCAATGCTGTTTTTTATGGTGAAAAAGCCATTGACCGTTCGCCCTGCGGCACAGGCACGTCCGCCCGCATGGCGCAATGGTACGCGCAAGGGAAATTGAAAAAAGGCGATGAATTTATCCATGAAAGCATCATTGGCTCTAAATTCATCGGGCGCATCGAAGAAGAAACGACCTTAGATGGTAAAAAAGCCATCATCCCGAGCATAGAAGGATGGGCAATGATTCATGGGTTCAACCACATTATTTTAGATGATGATGACCCGTATATGCAGGGTTTTCAAGTGATTTAATACAATAACATGACTAAAATTGGAATTATCGGCGGCGGCATCAACGGCTTAATGTCAGCCTATTATTGTCAAAAAATGGGCTATGAAGTCACCATTATCGAGCAAGGCGACTTATCCGACGGCTGTTCGTATGGCAATGCGGGCATGATAGTGCCGAGCCATATTATTCCTTTGGCAGCGCCAGGCATGATAGCCAAAGGGCTGCGCTGGATGCTCAGCCCGACCAGTCCGTTTTATATCCGTCCGCGAATGAGTGGTAGGTTGATAAAATGGGGTACATTATTTTACAAAAACTCAACAAATGTGCATGTTGAAAAATCAATACCCATACTCAGGGATTTGAGTTTATTGAGTAAACAATTGTATCAAGATTTTCAAAAAGACAATACCTTTGATTTTGGCTGGCATGAAAAAGGGCTACTCATGCTCTACCAAACTGCTAAAATGGAGCATGAGGAAATAGAAGGGGCAGCAATGGCGAATAAAGCAGGTATTGAAGCCCACGTTTTGAATAAAAAAGAAGTGCAAGATTTAAATCCAAATACACTTTTTAATATTCAAGGCGGTGTTTTATATCCAGGCGATGCTCATTTATCGCCTAATTTATTGATGATGGGCTTGAAAAAACAGCTCATTACTGAGGGGGTGGTTTTTTTAAATAAAACAGAAGTCATTGATTTTGAAATTAAAAATCAAAAAGTCGTCAGCATTATTACTCCTCAACAGAAATTAGCTTTCGATGAAATTGTTATCACAGCAGGTGCTTGGACAGGCGTTTTGAGTGAAAAATTAGGTATTTCACTGCCCTTGCAAGGTGGTAAAGGCTATAGTTTTATGCTCAAAGGCTTGAGTGATAAAGTCAATATTCCGTCCATTTTATTGGAAGCACGGGCAACGGCAACGCCGCTGGGCAATGATTTACGCTGCGCTGGCACGATGGAAATTGTGGGACTTGACCTTTCCATCAACATGAATCGGGTACAAGGCATTGTCAACGGCGTCAACAATTTTCTCCCTGAATTGAAGATAGATTTACCTGAAAAGGAAGCGGTTTGGAGTGGCTTGCGCCCGTGTTCGCCTGATGGATTGCCGTATATCGGGCGAGTCAATCACTTAAAAAATGTCACGATAGCCACAGGACATGGCATGATGGGCTTGAGTTTGGGGGCGGCTACAGGGAAATTGGTTTCTGAAATAGTGGCTAATGACCCCCTCAGTATTTCGACGAATTTAATGAATAATTTGAGACCAATGAGATTTTGATTATTTTCATAACTAATTGATTTTAAACAACTTATGACAATTGTTTTAACATAACACGAATTATGAAAAACTCAAAATACGCCACAACCCATTATCACCAATATTTGCAGTTAGATAAAATCCTACAAGCGCAAGAGCCGCGCAGTGCCATGAG
>JAYUUR010000590.1:0-22889 GCA_043754475.1 Saprospiraceae bacterium
TGACGGATGTGAAATTAGACCATAAATTGGTACTGCGTTCCGATGGAACTTCCGTATATATCACGCAAGATATAGGCATGGCACGCTTGAGAGATAAAGAATGGCATTGCCAAAAAGTAGTATATGTAGTAGCCGACGAGCAAAATTATCACTTCCAAGTCTTGTTTGAAACCATGAAAAAATTAGGCGACCCGTATGCGAATGGTTTATATCATTTGAGTTATGGCATGGTGGATTTGCCTTCGGGCAAGATGAAAAGCCGTGAGGGTACGGTTGTGGATGCCGATGATTTGATAGCCGAAGTGATTGGAGAAGCGACTAAAAATAACGAGGAAAGGGGAGAAGTAGCAGGTTTTACAGCAGTAGAAGTCGCTGAAATCAATAGAAAAGTAGGTATGGCGGCTTTGAAATACCATATTGTCAAGGTCAATCCTAAAAAACGGATGGTTTTTGACCCACAAGAATCCGTTGATTTGCAAGGTCAAACGGGACCTTATATTCAGTACAGTTATGTGCGGATTAATGGCGTTTTGAAAAAAGCTGAACGTGAAGGTATTGATTTAACTCAAGTCGTTTCTTACGATAAAATAGAACAACAAGAGAAGGATTTAATTCTAAAAATATATGAATATCCCAAAGCCATTGAAGAAGCAGCAGCGACTTATGACCCCTCAGTCATAGCGAGTTTTTGCTACGATTTGGCTAAATCTTTTCATAAATTTTGGCATGATTTGTCCATTTTAAATGTTGAATTAGAAAATGTTAAAATATTCCGCCTTCAATTATCTAAAGCTGTTGGTCACGTTTTGGAGCATGGAATGGATTTGTTGGGAATTGAGATGCCAGAGCGGATGTAAGGGAAATGCAAAATGCAAAACGATAAATTTTAAATGTAAAAATCTTAAATGCCCAATTTATATATCATAGCAGGTTGCAACGGGGCAGGTAAAACAACCGCTTCGATGACTGTTTTACCTGAAATATTGAATTGGCAAAACAAAGGGTAAAAGATAGGGTTTCTAAAGGTGGACATCATATTGAGGCAGAGGTTATTGAAAGACGGTATCATGCTGGTTTGAAAAATTTCTTACATTTATATATGCCTGTTTGCGATGAGTGGCTGGTTTTCGATAATTCTTTGAATTTAAATATCATCGCTCAAGGCAATTCCAATATTTCAATTGAAATTTATGATAAATTAATTTGGACTAAAATCAATGAATACAGTTAATCAAGAATCGAAAGACTTAGCGGCTAAAATACTGAGGGGGTTTCAAAAAGCCGTTGAAAGAGTATATGCCAACGCCCGTAAAAACGGTGAAGAACTTGTTGTCTCTGATAAAGACGGTAAGGTGATTAAAATTAAACCTTAAAAGACATTTATGAAAGTCATTGCTATTTCTGATACCCATAATCAGCATGAAAATTTGGTATTGCCCGAAGGCGATATGCTTATTCATGCAGGCGATGTATCGGGTCAAGGTAAGGCATTAGAAGTCGAGCGTTTTTTGAAATGGTTTTCAGAGCAGCCGTATGAACATAAAATTTTCATAGCGGGCAATCATGATTTCTTTTTTGAACGCATGCCCGAATCGTATATTTTGTCATTGATTCCGCCGAATGTGATTTATTTGAATGACAGTGGCGTCACTATAAATGGTGTGAAAATATGGGGTTCGCCTGTACAACCCTGGTTTTATGATTGGGCATTCAATCGGCAACGCGGTTCTGAAATTTTGAAACATTGGGATTTAATTCCTTCCGATACCGATATTTTGATAACGCATGGACCCGTTCATGGCATTTTAGATAAAACTCAGAACGGCTCAAGTGCCGGTTGTATGGATTTGTTGAATACCGTTCGCCGCATTCGCCCTAAATTTTCAATTTGTGGGCATATTCATGAAGCGTATGGGCAGGAAACGTCATTGGGCACGACCTTTATCAATGCCAGCGTTTTGAATTTGCAGTACAAGTTAACGAATGAGCCTATTGTTTTTGATATTTGATTTGAATTAGGATTGGTAGGATTTTAAGGATGTTTAAGGATTTGAATGTACGGATAATAATCCTTAAACATCTTTTAAATCCTACCAATCCTAATTCAAATTAAAAAACATTGGAGTTCATTCTACGTTTTAAAAAAATAAAAAATATAGTATTTTATGGCTGATATAACTGAAAAATCGCTCAATTTCATAGAAGAAATTGTAGAAAACGACCTTGAAACGGGAAAACATAAGACCATTATAACCCGCTTTCCTCCAGAACCCAATGGCTATTTGCACATCGGTCACGCTAAAGCTATTTGTCTCAACTTCGGCTTGGCGTTAAAATATAATGGTAAAACCAACCTCCGTTTTGATGACACCAATCCGACGAAAGAAGATATTGAATATGTGGATTCTATTCGAGAAGACGTACAATGGTTGATAGAACCTTTGGGTATTCATTGGGCTGCAGAGCATTATGCTTCAGATTATTTTGATACAATATATGAGTTGACATTAAAATTAATTCAAAAAGGCTTAGCTTATGTAGATGATTCATCAGCAGAAGAAATAGCGGCTATGAAAGGCACGCCTACACAAGCAGGTATGAATTCACCTTTTAGAGAGCGTTCGATTGAAGAGAATATAGACTTGTTCGTTCGGATGAAAAATGGTGAATTTACTGAGGGGTCGCATATTTTGAGGGCGAAGATTGATATGGCTTCGCCGAATATGCACATGCGCGATCCGCTTTTATACCGCATTAAATTTGCACATCATCATCAAACGGGTGATAAATGGTGCATCTATCCGATGTATGATTATGCACACCCGATTTCAGATGCGATTGAAAATATTACGCACTCTGTTTGTACTTTAGAATTTGAAGTGCATCGCCCATTGTACGATTGGACGATTAAAAATTTGGATGTATTTCCTTCTCGTCAGATAGAATTTGCGCGTTTGAATTTGACTTATACCATTATGTCGAAGCGTAAATTGCTTCAATTGGTTCAAGAGAATGTGGTCAGTAGTTGGGATGATCCGCGTATGCCGACTATTTCAGGCTTGCGTCGGCGAGGCTACACCCCTCAGTCATTGCATGAATTTGCGAATAAAATAGGTGTTGCTAAGCGTGAAAATGTAATTGATGTTTCGCTTTTGGAGTTTTGCCTTCGCGAGGATTTGAATAAAAAAGCACATCGGATTATGGCTGTTTTAAATCCTTTGAAAGTGGTTATTATAAATTATGAAGGCTCCGAAACGGTAGAGATAGAAAACAACCATGAGGATGAAAATGCAGGAAAAAGACAAGTACCATTTTCAAGCGAAATATATATTGAGCAAGATGATTTTATGGAAAATCCGCCCAAAGGCTATCATCGTTTGACACCAGATGGATATTTTCGTTTGAAAGGAGCTTATATCATTAAACATATTGAAACTGTTAAAAATACTGAGGGGGGGATTGAAGAAGTCAGATGTGAGTATATTCCTAATTCAAGAAGCGGCAACGACCAATCAGGTATCAAAGTGAAAGGCGTTGGGCATTGGGTAAGTGCAAGTGATGCAGTGACGGCTGAGTGCCGTTTGTACGACCGATTATTCACCGTTGAAGAGCCTGATGGGGATAAAGACCGTTCGTTTTTAGAATTTATAAATCCTGATTCGTTGACTGTTTTGCCTAAAATATATGTAGAGCCGAGTGTGAAGAATTTGAAAACAGGGGATAGGGTTCAGTTTTTAAGACATGGATATTTTTGCGTAGATAAAGATTCCACCTCTGATAAGCTCGTTTTTAACAGAACTGTCACGTTGAAAGATGGTTGGTCTAAGGATTTGAAGAAATAATTGCCTTAGAATTGAATAATTTATTGACTCAAATGTTAAGAATATTGAGATGAAAACTTACTAAAGCGTTGATTTTCAACAATTTAGAGAATATTAAAATAAAAATTTCAAAAGTAATGCCTTAGGGGTACGATTTTTGCAAAACCGATAAAGGAATGATGTAACAATAAATCATTCCTTTTTTTTATGGTTAATCTTAAATTTAAATTCAAACGAAATGTTAATATTTAAGATTTATTTTATTTAAGCCTGAGCAAGTCTTAGTTTGTGAGGTGAAAAATGAGAAATGTTAATTAACCGATTTTAATAAAATATATATAAATTCACTTTACACCGATGAGAAGCTATTTTTTCCCCCTATTGCTGGCGTTGCCGTTCAGCCTTTTTTCCCAATCGCAACAGGAGACCGGTTCTTTAAAAATTGACTCAAGACTTTATGAAGTTTTTGAAAAGGATTATCTCGAAAAAACGGCTATTGAAGACCCGTTTTTGATTCAAAGATGGAATTTCTATCTGGATAATGCTTTTATAATTACGGATAACGCTTTGAGTAAAAAAGAAACTGGTGCCGACTACCCCTCAGTATCGATACCCGATTTGAAGCAAATAAACATTTTGAAACTTGAAAAAGAACAGAAATTGAACCACGATTTTTATTCTGAAACGATTTATAAAATTGAAAATACCAATCAATACCTTGTATATCTGGCAGGAAAAGATTTTGTTGAGAAGTTGAATGTTTATTTGAATAAAACGAAAGATAAATAAAAAAATATAAATATGAACATGAGAAAAATCTATTCTCTGTTATTCTTTATGATTTCGACTTGTATCGCTCAGATAGAAGCTCAAATCATTATAAGCAATGGCTCTACTCGGACGTGCAATGGCGTATTTTATGACAGTGGTGGAGCACTCAATGATTATAGAGCAAATGAATCGTATGTTTACACTATTTGCTCACCTACGGGTGCACAACTCAACCACATTAGTCTTGGATTTGACCAATTGGATATTGCACCGGGTGATGAATTATGTTTCTTTGATGGCAATTCAGTCAATGCTCCGTTACTTGCTTGCGCTTCAGATTTTGGGGCTACTCAAAATGCCATTATTCAATCAACAGCAACCAATCCAAGCGGTTGTATCACGATTCGGTTTCGCTCAAATGGCTCGGTTCAAGGTAGAGGATGGGCAGCGAATATTATTTGTATCCCTTCTTGTCAGACCATTAGAGGGATTGTTGATGCCACAATTCCAGCTACAGTTCCTGCTGATACGGGTTGGATAAATGCATGTCCCGGCGTCACGCGCGTCAATTTCAAAGCGCACGGTGTTTATCCTCAAAATAATTTTGCCTATCGGCAGTCAGATACTATCAATAAATTTGAATGGAATTTTAATGATGGCACTCCTGTGGCTTTTGGAACGGATGTGACTCATGTTTTTGATAAATCAGGTGGTTATGTTGTGCGATTGACCATTACTGACACGATGGGCTGTCAAAATATCAATTATATCAAACAAAGAGTCCGTGTTTCACCACGACCTACTTTCAAATTAGGCAATATTCCCGCTCAAGTATGTGCTGGAACAGAAATTAGACTGAGGGGTAAGACAGGTGGATTGGATACTACATACCAAGTATCGACTGAACAAAACCAAGCGACTTTTCAAGCTGGTGGTGTACGCTCAGGAAGACTTTTTATTCCAGACGATCCTTCAAAAGAATATAAAACCAACTTATTTTTCTCAGATTTTGGACCCGGTCAGACTTTAACGAATGTCAATGATTTATTGAGCATTTTCGTCAATATGGAACACTCTTGGGCAAGAGATTTGGAAATTAAAATAGTATGCCCTAATAAACAGCAAGTTGTTTTGCATAAATATGATGTCAGAACTCGAAATGCCAATGAATTGCATATTGGTATTGCGAACGATAATGATGCAATATCTACTCAATTCATCAATGATTCTACACGCAACCCGCCCGGCGTGGGTCAACGATATGATTGGACACCAACAGCGGGTAGAACATGGCGCTCATATGTTAGGCCAAGCCCTTTTAATCTGCCTCCCGGTAGATATGCTTCTGATGATAACTTGAATGGATTAATTGGTTGTCCTTTAAACGGTGAATGGTCTTTGGTTGTAAAAGACCAATTTGAATATGACAATGGATGGATATTCGCTTGGGGTATTGATTTTGCCAAAAGACTTTATCCTTCGTTAGAATCATTTTCTCCTCAAGTGTCTGAGCATGGTTGGGTAAGAAATAGCTACATCACTACTGCATACTCCATGGATTCTATGGTCGTTAGACCTAAAAATGCGGGCACTGCCGTTTTGACTTATCGAATTAAAGACAGTTATAATTGTGTTTTTGATACGATGTTGAATGTGAATGTTTTGCCGCCTACAAGCCCGTTATGTTTAACTTGTAATTTAGATACTTTATTTAAAACTTTAAATGATACCATTATTTGCTCAAATAGTGGTGGCGTTGTATTAGATAAAAGACCAACGGGTTCTGTGAAAGCCTCCATAACATTTGATGCTTTTCCTAATCAAGAAATGGATGCTACAACCGCACCTTTAGTATCGCCTTATGTTTCAACATTAAACATCAATAATATATTCCCTTCTATAATAACCGACCCCCTCAGTCAAATTGACTCAGTTTGCATTGATTTGGGGACTTTCGTTCCAAGTGATATGGTTTTTGAATTGCGAGCACCGACAGGTCAAACCGTTCCGCTTTTCAATCAAAGGGGTGGCATTGGTTTTTCACTAAATAATTTGTGTTTTTCTCCAAAAGCGACTCGTAATATTGATGTTGCGATGCCACCATATTCAGGCATATATCAACCCGAAGGCGGTGTAGCTTCTTGGAATAATTTGATTGGTGCTACCTTAAATGGCAATTGGGATTTATTAGTGAGTGATGCAAGAGGACCCAATAAAGATACTTTAAAACGCTGGTCTATTACTTTCAAAAATCAAAATGGTCTTAAATATTCATGGACACCTACAACCGGTTTATCCTGCACAACTTGTGCTAATCCAACGGCTACCCCCTCAGTAACAACGACTTATACAGTCAGTGTAAGAGATAGTTTTAATTGTACCCATACGGATAATGTTGTTGTGAATGTGATTGATAGTTTACCTGCACCCAATGCTTCTGTTTCAAATGTCAATTTTACTTTTATAATATTTGGATGGGATGCAGTCGTTGGCGCTTCAGGTTATGAAGTCAGTATTAATGGAGGACCTTGGACATCTCCCAATGGTACACTATCTCATACGGTTAAAAATTTGAGAATTGGAGATATTGTTAATTTTAGAGTGAGAGCTATTACCAACGCTTTATGCGGTGCTCGCATAGCCTACTTGACTCAGGCTACACGTAGTTGCGTAGCGACAATAGGCAATGGTGCCAATAGAAGGCTTGAAATTGACTCTATTTTATGTTATAATCAAGCCAGCCCGCGTGTGAATTTTGCTTTTGCAAATGGTGTTGCGCCTATTACATTTATCATTGACTCTTTGTCTCAGGCTTCACAACCTATTTTTATAGATAATATTAGAGCAGGTTATCACAAAGCGATTGTTATAGATAGTACAGGCTGTTCCGATACTTTGAATTTTTTAATGTATCATCCAGCTCCTTTAACTTTGAATTTAAATGCTTCTGCTCTTAAATGCAATGGTGATGAAACGGGTAAAATAACAGCCCTGCCTGGTGGTGGTGTTAGCAATTATACCTATCGTTTAAATAGTTTTACCTTAGGAGAATGGAGAAATCAACCTGTTTTTGATTCTCTCGCAGTGGGTAATTATACCATTGAAATGCAAGATGGCAATGGTTGTTTAATTGAAAGAGATACTGAAATAGTAGCACCCCCTCAGTTGGTGGTGGGCATGAGTAAACAAGATATTAGATGTTTTGGCGAAAAGAATGGTCTTGCAAAAGCGGCTACGTCAGGAGGTGTTCAACCTTATACTTGGCAATGGAGCGGTGGTGCTGCCACAGAGCAAGTTGATTCACTCTTAGCCGGTATTTATGCGGTAACAGTTTCTGATAAAAACGGTTGTCAATATGCCGGTTCGGTAGAAATAGAAGAGAATACTCAAATTATAATGACACCGACCATTGATTCTGCCAAATGCTTTGAGGAAGAAACGGGTAGAGCGCGTATTAATGCTGTAGGTGGTATTAGCCCTTATACTTTCCAATGGAGTAATGGGGTAGTGGGCGATGATAATCCTAATATTGCAGGTGGTAATTATAAATTGACAGTAACGGATGCTGTGGGTTGTAATGATACTATTACAGTCGTGGTTTATCAACCGGATTCATTGCGTTTTGATTCATTAGTATCTGTCAATACAAGATGTCCGAATGATTCTAACGGGGCAATTACGGCATATACAAGCGGTGGTATAGCACCTTACTCTTATTTATGGACGCCTACAAATAGAACAACTCAGACCATCAATGATCTTTCACCAGGTAGATATGTAGTAACTGTAAGAGATGCCAACGGCTGTTTGCACGATGGCGAAGCGACTGTGAGAGCGAATGCACCTATAAATGTAGATAAATTTACCATTATTACACCTCTTAAATGTAATGGTGATGCGAATGGTGAAATCGCTGTGAATGCATCGGGTGGAGTAGGCAATTTCACTTATAGATGGAATACCTCACCTGTTCAAACGACTTCAAATATTCGAAATTTAAGAGCAGGTAATTATACGGTGACTATTACGGATGCTAATAATTGTTTTATTTCAAAAGACACTGTTTTAACTCAACCTACGGCTATCAATGCCGCTATCAATTTATTTTCAAATGTAAAATGTAAAGGCGAATCCAATGGCACGGCTACCCCCTCAGTATCAGGCGGTACACCGTTCACAAATGGACTTAAGTACAGCTATTTATGGAGTGATGCCTCTGCTCAAAATACACCAGTGGCTTATGATTTAGGCGTTGGCACTTATACTTTAACAGTGACTGATGCAAACGGCTGTATGGATACAGCGAATGTATCAATCTCTGAACCTGCAACCGCTATTTCTGCTGATGCAACTCAATCGAAATTAGGTTGTTTTAATCAAAATACAGGCGAAGCAACAGTGGTTGGTTCGGGCGGTACAGGCAGTTTTACCTATTTGTGGAGCAATTTACAACGCACTCAAACGGCAGTTAATCTCGGGAGACAACCCTATTTTATCACTGTAACGGATGTGAATGGTTGTCAAGCGATTGATACAGTCGATATTAATACATTTGATTCCATCAGAATTTCAATTTCATCTATTGCTCCACGTTGTTACGGTATGAAAAATGGGGTGATTGCAGTAGATTCAATAAGAGGCGGTTCAGCAAACGGTAATTTGACAGATGTGACTTATCGGTGGAGTACAGCACCCGTTCAAACGACTTCTCAAGCTGTCAATATTTTAGGTAATAGAACATATACCGTCACGGTTGTTGACAATCAAGGCTGTCAAAACAAAGCGAGCCATTTTGTTTCCGAACCAACGCCTATTCTTTTAACGGGTATTAAAAAGGATGTCAGTTGTTTTGCTGGTAGAAATGGTGAAGCAGAAATTCAACCCAATGGTCAAAAGCCACCATTCACTGTTCAATGGAGTCAAAGTGCGGCTGCTCAGAGAACGGCAAGAGCAGTTAATTTGGCAGCAGGTCAATATGCAGTAACGGTAACAGACTCATCGCAATGCAGTGTTGATACGGCTATTACTATTTCGCAACCTTCAAGTTTGAAAATTCAATCTCAACAAATTACCAATACTAAATGCGTAGGCGATTCTATCGGTAAAATTGCTGTAACCATTGCTGGAGGTTCGCCGGTTTATAATTATTCATGGTCAAATGGTGCAACTCAACCGTCTATCCAAAGCCTCAAATCAGGCAGTTATGATTTGATAGTAACAGATGCTCAAGGTTGCCAATTGCAACAGTCATTTTCAGTGACTGCACCAAACCCTTTAGATGGTGAAGTGTCTGCACTCAATGTAAAATGTTATGGAGAAGCGAATGGCATAGTCACCATTGATGCATTCGGTGGCACGCAGCCATACTCATATAGCATTGATGGAAAAAATTACAATGGCGTCAATCAAATAGTCGGCGTAAAAGCAGGAAAATACGATGTTTTTGTTAAAGATGGTAACAATTGTAATTGGTTTGATAGAGTTGAAATTACTCAACCACCTCGCTTTACAATTGAAGCCATACCTGATGTGACCATTAATTTAGGTGATTCTGTTCAATTGTATGCCAATGCTGTGAATAATAGAGGCAATGTCAATATCTCTTGGAAAGCACCTTATGACAGCACTTTGTCTTGCATTAAGTGCCCGACGCCTATGTCTAAACCAAATTTTACCATTAGCTACGCAGCTCATGGTATTGATTCGGCAGGATGTCGCGCTACGGATAGTGTGAAAATTACAGTCGTAAAACCACGCTTTATATTTGTACCAACTGGCTTCACGCCCAATAACGATCAAGTCAATGATTGGCTTACAGTGAGAGGAAAAGACGGAACTAAAATTTTGGTTTTCAGAATTTACGACCGTTGGGGTGAGTTACTTTTTGAAGCTAAAGACTTTAAAATTAACGATGAAGTGAATGCTTGGGACGGTAAATTCAGAGGTCAAGCCATGAATAGTGGCATATACGTTTGGTATGTCGAAGCCCAATATGTAGATGGTGCAAAAGAAATCTTAAAAGGCAACACTACGCTTATTAGATGATTTTAAAATATCGTAAAGTATTGATTTTTAATATTTTAACTTTCTAATACCTTAATTTCTAATACCTTAATTTCTAATTTCTAATTAAAGCGAATACTTATATTTTAAATGTTACATCATTTAAATCAAAATTCATGATAAAACGAAATACTATTAGAGTTTCGATTATAGCTGTTTTCACTTGTTGCGTCAGTTTCATTGCAACAGCGCAAGAAGCCGTATTTGCACAATATTATGCTTCGCCAATGCATCTCAACCCTGCAATGGTGGGCGTATTTAATGGTCAATATCGGTTCAATGCCAATTATCGGCAACAATGGGGCACTACGTTTTCGGATGCGCCTATTCGCACTTTTCATGCGGCATTTGATTATAGAACCAGGGTAACCAAAAGCGACTATTTCGCCTTCGGCATGAATGCGCTGAATGACGAAACTGGTTCGGCAGCCCGTGTCAAAACCACGCGTGGTAACTTAGGCGTAGCGTTTCAAAAGCAATTGGGTGGCGGTCGCTATCGCAATCAAAGCAACTACCTTTCGGCAGGTTTGCAAGTTGGTTTAGGGCAAAATTCGCTCAATATGAACAATTTATGGTTCGACCGTCAATACGACAGTATAGCGGTGGCGGTGAATACGTCATTGGCTTCAGGTGAATTGACCCCTCAGTCAAATATGTATGTTGATTATAATTTGGGCTTGCTTTTTTACACCGTTTGGGAAAATAATCGCAGCTTTTATGTAGGCGGCAGCCTTCATCATATCACTCGCCCGAATGTTTCATTCTTCGGCGATTCAAAAGAAACAATTCGCCGACGCATTACTTTTCATGGCGGTGGTGAAATTCCAATCAATAAAGAATTGAGCATCATGCCTTCTGCCATCATCACCCTTCAAGGTCCGGCGATGTGGGCAATGGCAGGTGCTAACTTCCGCTACACCAACCATGATTGGAATGAAGCGGCAGTTCGCATAGGGGCATCTTTCCGTTTAGCGAATAAATATATTTCAGCTTTGGATAAAGAAGGTAAATCTGTTCAGACAGGCACGAGTATCCTCGGCGATGCATTCACGCTCACAGGTGTTTTGGAAATCAACCGCTTACTCATTGGAGCAAGTTATGATTTACATGCTTCAAGTATCAAAACGCCGACTAATAGTAGAGGCGCATGGGAATTATCGCTCATCTATACGGGTGCTGAAAAACGCAGGGTCAATACAAGCTGTCCGCATTTCTAAATCGACCCCCTCAGTATTTTTAGATATTGAGATAATAGATATTTAGATATTAGACCGTTAAATTATTTCAATTCTTTTCTAAAAAAACAGAATCCGCAAGTTCCTTTTAGAGCTTGCGGATTTTTTTTGATAAAAATTGAATTATGCGAATAATGAGTGATGTTGAAGTAATCGCGGAGCGATTGAATGTGAATAACCTTCGATGCAATCGGAGGGTTAAAGTGAAATGATGCTTTAACTGCGGAGCAGTTGAATGTAAAATATTACCAATGACTGACTATTTTACATTCAACTGCTCCGCAGTTATGCCCATTCTTTACAATACTATCCCCCTGATTGGCATCAGGGGTTATTCATATTCAATCGCTCCGCGATTATTTAACTCATTATTAGCATGTAGTTATAAAATTAAATGAGCCAGATGTGATATAAACGTGATAAATAATTATTTCCTTTGATGAAATATTTTACCCATTTTAATTATAATAGAAATCCCAATTCTTTTTATATTCGTAGATTAGAATGAAGTTAAAACATCAACAACATTTTGAACAAACAGAATTCCAATATCGCCATCCTTATTTTCAGCCGCACAGCAAAAGCTGAGGCATCTGAAAAATACTTGCTTTACCGCGATTCAAAAAAGAAAGCCTTAGCTTCTTTGATGATTAACCGCACTAAGCAAGTGGCGAATGCAACAGGTTTGCCCACTTTTTTCTACTCCGAACACCTTCAAATTGGTTCTACTTTCGGCGAACGTTTCACCAATGCCATTGATTCCATTTTTGATAAAGGCTTTGAAAAAGTGATTGCTCTTGGTAATGACTGTTTGGCTATCTCTAAAAACGATATTCTCAAAGCTGCTGAACTTTTAGAAACGACCCCCTCAGTATTAGGACCTTCTACAGACGGTGGCGTCTATTTATTAGGTATTCAAAAGGAAGCCTTTCAAAAGGAAGCTTTTTTAAATATTGATTGGCAAACAGAATCCGTTTTCGAGCAATTATTAGCACTCAATAAAAATATAAAAATACTCCCAACTAAATCCGACATTGACACTCCCCAAGATTTAGTTGCCGCTTTAAAATCTTTAACCTTTAATTTAAAACAGGCTATTTTATGCCTTCTAAAAGACAATTTTAATGCATTAAAATTGTCTTTTGAGCCTATCCGTTCTACCTATCTTTTATCTTGCAAATCCTTGCGAGCACCTCCATCTCTATAAAATACAACATTAAATTCAAGTATTAACTTGCAATCTATAAGTGAGTTAAATCAACTTTTGTACCTGTATGCCAAGCGCATTTTCAGGCAATTCCTAATTATTAATTCCTAATTTCTAATTATAAAATTCCTAATTATTAACTAACATTCAATATAAAGTTTATGGCTTATTTAGAAACCACTATTGACGTTTACCGCGAAGCTGCGGAAAACCCTCAAATCGGCTTGTGCTGCACAACGACTCCCATTTGGCAACTTCCTGGCTTGAAAATGCCTAAAAAAATGCTCGAAATGAACTACGGCTGTGGTTCAACTGTCAACCCGCGTGACCTTGTCAACAATCCCACAATCCTCTACGTAGGCGTAGGCGGTGGCATGGAATTGTTGCAATTTTCTTATTTCAGTCGCCGTAAAAATGGCGTGATTGGCGTAGATGTCGTGGATGAAATGATGGACGCTTGTCGTGAAAACATGATAGAAGCGGAAAATCAAAACGACTGGTTCGACCGTGATTTCATTGATGTCCGCAAAGGCGATGCACTCGATTTGCCTATCGAAGACAACTCAATTGATATTGCCGCTCAAAATTGCTTATTCAATATTTTTAAAGCGGAAGACCTCAAACGCGCCCTCTCAGAAATGTACCGCGTCCTTAAACCACATGGCAAACTCGTGATGAGTGACCCGACTTGCGAACAATCCATGAGCGATGAACTCCGCGACGACGAACGCCTACGTGCCTTGTGCCTAACGGGTTCAATTCCATTGGCAGATTATATCAAAATGATGACGGACGTTGGTTTTGGTACCATAGAAATTCGGGCAAAACGCGCTTATCGCTTGCTTTCTCCCAATCATTATCCAACTGGTGGTGATTTGATTTATATTGAAAGTGTTGAAGTAGCCGCTATCAAAGACCCAATGCCAGCCGATGGACCGTGCGTTTTTACAGGCAAAACGGCTATTTATTACGGTGGTGAAGAGTTTTTTGATGATAACAAAGGGCATACACTCATTCAGCAACAACCTTTAGCCGTCTGCGATAAAACCGCAGCAGCTTTAGCAGCATTGGGTAGAGACGATATTTTCATTTCACCTTCAACCTATTTTTATGATGGTGGTGGATGCTGTTAAACTTATAATTTCAAGATGATGAAAAGATATTTAGCTGAGTTTTTAGGAACATTTGCTCTTATTTTTTGCGGAACGGGTGCTATCATTATCAATCAAGAAACTCATGGCGTAATTGGACATGCTGGCGTTGCCGCCACTTTTGGTTTGGTGGTAATGTGCATGATTTATACTTTCGGTGAAATTTCAGGTGCTCAACTCAACCCTGCGGTGACTTTAGGTTTTGCTTTAGCAGGGCGTTTCGATAAAAAACAGGTGTTGCCTTATATTGGAAGCCAAATTGCAGGTGCATTTTTAGCAACATTGATATTGAAATTTTTATTTCCGATGAATCAAAATTTAGGCGCGACACTGCCCGCAGGCAGCCAAATGCAGTCTTTTATTTTGGAAGTAATTTTGACATTTTTTCTGATGTTGGTTATACTCAATGTGTCTCAAGGCTCTAAAGAGACGGGGCTTTTTGCTGGTATTGCCATTGGTGGGACAGTGCTTTTAGAGGCTATGTTTGCGGGACCCATTTGTGGAGCATCCATGAATCCAGTCAGAAGCCTTTCGCCGGCTGTGGTTTCGGGGAATATCAAGGACCTTTGGATTTATATAGTAGCCCCCATTTTAGGAGTCATTTTAGCCGTTTTTACTTGGAAAATTCTTCAAAAACCTTAAATGACATTGTGAGGAACGCGGCAACTGAGGGTAACAGTATTGTAATTTATTAAAAATTTAATCATGAAAAAAATTCTATTGACACTCAGTTTTTTTATTTTATTGATTAAAAATATCAATGCTCAAATAACAGGGGCATCCCTCAATGGACAAATATTTTCTGAGAAAAAAGAAGGTATTGTAGGCGCAGCTATTTATTTTGAACATTTGCCTACTTCTACAAAATATGTAACTGTTGCTGACGACAACGGGCGTTTTACTTTTCCTGATGTCCGCGCAGGAGGTCCTTACAGTTTGAAAGTAGAATCTCTGGGGTTTCAAACCTTTGAAAAATCGGATATTAATTTGGCATTAGGCTCTAAAATGTCTGAAGATATTGTTCTTAAAGAGCAAAATACGACTCTTGGCGAAGTCATCGTTACTTATGACCGAAACACTGATAAAAAAGGGGCGGCAGCTAATTTTAATAGAACTAATTTTCAAAAACTGCCAACGCTGAATAATTCTATCCAAGATTTCACGCGCCTTTCTTCGCAAGCCAACGGCAACGGTTTTGCAGGAACGAATTATCGCTATAATAATTTGTCAATAGATGGCGCAGCTAACAATGACGCCTTTGGTTTCGTAGAGCCGGCGGTCGGTGCAGGTGGTTCGCAAGCGTCAGGTACGCCCGGTTCGCTTGCACGGGCGCAACCGATTAGCTTAGATGCTATTCAAGATTTACAGGTGGCTGTTGCCCCTTTTGATGTGACTTTGGGCAATTTTACGGGTGGCTCTATCAATGCCGTGACGCGTTCGGGGGCGAATAAAACGATTGGCTCAGTGTATGGTTTTTTGAAAAATCAAGCCACCACAGGACGGTCTGCTGATGATAAAAGAACGAAAATTGATAATTTTTCAGATTATTTGACGGGTGCAAGCGTTGGTGGTGCTTTGATTAAAAACAAGTTGTTTTATTTTACCAATATTGAAGTTAATAAACGCACTGAACCCGCCGCTTTTGCTGCCGGTACTGAGGGGTCTGCTTTCAAATTAGAAGACATCAAACGCATTGCCGATACCGTTCAAAATCGCTACGGTTATGATGTGGGCAGCTATGATGCGCGTCCTTTGGATACCCGTAGTTTGAAGTTTTTTGCTCGTTTGGATTGGCATATTTCTGAGAGCGACCAAGTCTCGTTGCGCCATAATTTAGTAGATGCTCAAGCAGAGCATTTGACACGCTCGGCTAATATTTTCAATTACGGCTCGCAAGGGTTTACCCATTTCAGCACCACCAATTCAACAGTTTTGGAATGGAAACACCGCATTTCACCGCGTCTTTTTAATAAAATTATAGCCAGTCATTCTTTTATTGATGAACATCGAGAAACTTTCGGCAAACCATTTCCGCACATCGAAATCACTTATGGCACAGCTGGTAATATTTTTTTAGGACAATACCGAGAAGCGGCTATTTACAGAACACGCCAACGGACAGTAGAATTTACCGATAATTTGAGTTATTTCATTAATAATCACCGTTTTACGCTTGGCACTCACAATGAATATTACGGTATCAATTACCATTTTGTCACCCCTTGGAATGGGCGTTGGGCATATAGCTCCATAGATAATTTTTTAGCCAATAAACCTACTCGGATTCGCCGTACTTTTAATCTATCGGATAATAGTTATACCAATAATTATGATAATCCTTCGGCAGACTATGCCGTTTTATTGGGTTCTGTTTATGGGCAAGATGAAATAGCATTGCTCAATAATAAACTCAATATTACCCTCGGATTGAGGCTCGATGCTTCTATTTTTCCCACAAAACCCTCTGCCAATGCCGATGTTTTGAAAACACCCGAATTTGCAGGATTTGAAAATCAATTGGGTAATAAATTAGCCGTTGCCCCTCGATTTGGTTTTAATTATAAAATGGATGATCAAAACCGATTTATACTGAGGGGGGGTAGTGGCGTATTTGTCGGGCGAATGCCGTTTGCTTGGTTGACCTATCCATTCCTTTACGATGGTAATCATTACGGCAATGTAGATTATCGCCCCAATGGAAAAGTACTGCCTTTGCTTTCGTCGGTCAGTGATTTGACGACTTTACAGGGTGGTTTTCAAAGAGAAATCAACTTACTCGATCCTAATCTAAGGTTGCCACAAGTTTGGCGCAGCAATTTGGCTTTCGATGTCAAATTAGGCAAGGGTTGGTCAGCCACTTTTGAAGGCATTTATACTAAGACATTGCAAGACACCAAGTTTGAAACCCGTAACTTAAAACCCGTTTCGATCCCCCTCAGTACTTGGGATAATCGACCGTATTTTTCAGGGGAAAAGGTGAATCCTAATTTCACAAGTGTCTTTGTGGTGACAAATACCAAGCAAGGCTATCGCTACAACGTTTCGGCGGGCGTTCAGAAATCAAGTCAAAATGCCAATTTTTCAGCGAATTATACCTTTGGCGAATCTCGTGATTTAGCCAATGGCGTAAGGGTTTCACCGCAAGCCAATTGGGAATGGAATCAGACGCTTGACCCTAATAATCCACAGTTAAGCTACTCCAATTTTGATGTTCGCCACCGCATTATCGGCACGGCTGATTGGACGATTAAGTTGAAAGAAAATCTGCCAACAACTATCGCACTCGTATATGTGGCTGCTTCGGGCGTGCCGTTCACATATATATACTCGGGCGACGTGAACCGCGATGGTTCGCCGACGAATGATTTGATATATGTGCCACGTACTATTGATGAAAGCGGTTTGGTAGATGTCAAAAATACAGCTGGGCAGGTCACTCTTTCAGCAGTGACTCAATGGGAAAACTTGAATAATTACATCGAAAAAGACCATTATTTAAGTACCCGACGCGGTAATTATGCTGAACGCAATGGAGCACGCTCGCCATGGAATCAGCAATTGGATATGCGTATTATGCAACAAATTGTTTTTAAAAATGGGCAACGTTTGCAAGTGTCTTTTGATTTGATTAATCTCAGCAATTGGATTTCCAAAACATGGGGACGTCAATATTTTGTACCGAATACAACCAATGCAGGCTATTCACTTTTAACTTTCGTCAAAGTAGAAAACAATAAGCCGCAATACCGTTTTGATAATCCGACAACTGCACCTTTTCAATATGATCCGATAGTATCGCGTACACAAGGGCAATTAGGGGTGAAGTATATTTTTTGATGAAATAGAAATGAGTGCGTGACAAAATCGGGGCGGGGAAGCGTACAATCTTAGGAAGATTTAAAATCTTCCTAAGATTATGCCCGATTGACAATGAATATTTTACAATAATAAAAAATAATTAAATTAACAACAGATATGAGTAAAGATAAAGAATACTTTGAGCCAGCAAAAGACCTCGCTCAATTCGGGAAAATAGGCGAATGGCAACCCGATTTAGCTAAAAAATTTTTCGATTATTACAATACTTCAATGGCTGAAGGTGCATTGTCGGCACGTGAAAAATCACTCATTGCTTTGGCTGTTGCCCATGCTTTGCAATGCCCGTATTGCATTGATGCCTACACTTCTGAAAGCATTAAACAAGGGGCGGATGAAGAGCAAATGATGGAAGCCGTGCATGTGACGGCGTCCATGAAAGCGGGTATTACGCTTGTTTATTCGACTCAGATGATGAAACATGCGAAGGAGAAGTTGATGTAAAGTATTATGTAGTTTTCCCCCCAACCCCCAAGGGGGAGCGATTTGGAAGTAGTTAGAAATTTGTTCTTTTATACTGATAAAGACTTCAATAAATGTATGAAAGGCATTAATTTTTTAAAAAAAGTCATCCGTTCATTTTATTCCAAATGGCTCCCCCTTGGGGGTTGGGGGGTAAACACCTAACTGAATCACTAAAAATCACTACTTTACACATTTAAATTTTTTAAAATTAAAATAAAAAAAATGTCCATTCATCAAAAGACAAAATCGCTTTCAGTAACAGGCAATCAGTTGGCAAATACTTATTTTCAACTACAGGTTCTCAATGGTAAAGAACTTGTGGATGCTAAATATCCTTCATTTACTAAAAAAGTCATTGATGCTGGTTATAAAACTTTGAAGCCGACGAGCATCGATATTTTCCAAATCAATATTGGCAAGCTCTGCAATCAGACCTGTGCGCATTGTCATGTGGACGCGGGACCTGATAAGAAAACTGAAAATATGAACCGTGAAACACTTGAAATATGTTTGGATATTCTGTCAAAATATGACATCAAAACGGTGGATATTACGGGCGGTGCGCCTGAAATGAACCCTCATTTCCGTTGGTTTGTAGAGGAATGTCGAAAATTAGGTAAAAAAGTGATGGATAGATGCAATCTGACCATCATCGAAGCCAATAAAAAATACCACGATTTGCCCGATTGGTTTGCTGCCAATCAAGTGCATATCGTCTCATCGTTGCCTTATTTTTCAAAGACTCGGACGGATTCTCAACGTGGCGATGGCGTTTTTGAAGATTCAATATTAGCTTTACAAAAACTGAATGCTGTTGGTTATGGAAAAGAGGGAACAGGTTTGATGCTCGATTTGGTCTATAATCCATCGGGTGCATTTCTCCCTGGTTCGCAAGCGGGTTTGGAAAAGGAATTTAAGCAGCAACTTAAACGCCGTTTTAATATTGAATTCAATAATTTATTCGCTATTACGAATATGCCTATTTCAAGGTTCTTAGATTATTTGATTCAAACAGATAATTATGAGGAATATATGAGCACATTAGTCAACGCTTTCAACCCTTCGACAGTTGAAAATTTGATGTGCCGCAGCACGATTTCAGTGAGTTGGGAAGGCAATATGTACGATTGTGATTTCAATCAAATGCTTGATTTGCCCGTTTCTACTGAGGGGGGTGTGCATATTCGAGATTTTGATTTTGATAAATTAATGCATCGGAATATTGTGCTGAATCAGCATTGCTTTGGATGTACGGCGGGTGCGGGGTCGTCGTGTGGGGGAGAAGTTGCTTGATTTTCTTTATTTGAATTTAAATCCACATATTAAATTATGGTTAAAAATACTTTTTATCTCCTTTTCATGGCTTGTATAATGCCTTTTTTCAGTATCGCTCAAAAATTAGTGGACAATAAAGCCGTTAAAATTATTCAAATGAGTGTAGAGGCTCACGGCGGTAAAAAATATCAGAATATGGATGTTTCTTTTGATTTCCGACAGTTCAGAGTACGGATTAAGAACAATATGTCATTATTCGAGTACGAGCGTACGACGCAAGATTCCTTGAAAAATACGATTCGAGACGTCTTGAATAATGGAGGATTCACACGTGAAATCAATGGTAAAAAACAAACGCTTTCTGCAAAAGATGAAGATAAATACAGGGAAGGCGTTAATTCCGTTGCCTACTTCATGATGTTGCCGTTCAAGTTGACGGATGCGGGGGCTCATTTGGCTCATATCGGCACCATCAAAATTGACAATCAAAAATATGATAAAATCAAGGTTTGGTTCAGTGAAGAAGGCGGTGGTAAAGACCATGAAGACGTCTTTTGCTATTGGATTAATCAAAAAACGCATACTTTAGATTATCTGGCTTATGCCAACGGTGGTCCAAGATTTAGAAAAGCCACCAAGCGCAAAACGGTCAACGGCATCATTTTTCAAGACTACGATAACTATCAAATTTCCGATAAAACCATACCGACATCTGATTACGACAAAGCATTTATAGAAGGGAAAGCCAAATTACTCTCCAAGATTGAACAAACCAATTATCAAACAAATTGATTTTTTAACCCCCCTCAGTAATTGAAGAAAAAACACTCCTAATGTGTATAATGTGTGTCATGCTTCTGTTGAAGAAGAAGGCATAAAATATGAAAAAATTATAGACACCGATAACAAGTGTTTTCAATTTATAAATATGACTGCGAATGAGCATAAATCAAAAAAGATACTTATTTTTGTCTTCAATATATTGCACCTATTTTAAAATAAAATTACTTTTGTATAAACTAAAACCGATGGCAAAAGACATTTTTCACAACAATGTTAAAGAAGCTTTGATAAAAGACGGTTGGACAATAACGCATGATCCGCTTAGATTACTAAAAAGAGAAGAAGGCGGTTTGGAAACGGATTTAGGTGCTGAAAAACTTATTGTTGCAGAAAAAGGTTTAACAAAAATTGCAGTGGAAGTAAAAAGCTTTCAAAATCCTTCACCGATTAATGATTTCCATACGGCTTTTGGACAATATCAGACTTATATAGATGTTATCACATAAAATTTATTCTTTTTGTACCAAAAGAAAAAAAGATAAAAACATGGATAGAATAACACGTTTTCACCAAGCCATAATCGCCGTTATGGATGATTATATTGTAGAACATGCTCCTTCTGTTGAAGAAGAAGGCATAAAATATGAAAAAATTATAGACACCGATAACAAGCGTTTTCAATTAATGCTGGTAGGTTGGCAAGATGAGGAGCGGTATTATGCTCGAATATTTCATATTGATATAATTGACAATAAAATTTGGATTCAAGACGATAACCTTGAATACAGCGTAGCTGAACGCTTAGTAGATCAAGGTATTTCTAAAAAAGATATTGTTTTGGCGTATTTTTCACCATCTCATAGAGAATATACGGAGTATGCTGTCTCTTGATGTACCCCTCAGTAAATAATTTAATCATCAAGCCCATCTCCATAAGACGCTTCAAAATCTTTAGCCATATCGAGAGCTTCTTGATAATTGGCTTGATAACCTTGTTTTAAGGATTCTTCAATGGACTGTTTTTTTTGAAAATTATGAAGATAGCGGCGAATCGCTTCAATGATAAACTCATTTTTTTCTTTATCAGTGACAAGCCGTTGAAGACTTGTCATAATATCATCTGGCAATTGAATTTTAACAGTTGTCATATTTTTCAAATAGTTCCTCGTTTTATCATAATATGTTTGTATGTACGTTTAGTTAACAGCTTACAAATTTATAATATAGGCATTAAAGTAACAACTCTTTTGAGTTTAATTTCAAAGAAGTGTAATTTTATTCTTTTACTGAGGGGGTAAAAGCAAATAAGCGTTTTGTTTTGTGTGGTCGTAGACTAAAGAATACACACACGCAGTCAGAGACTGCCGCGCGAGCAATACCGTTTTTCATGGAAAGATTTGTGGGATATTTAATGAATATCTTACGCCAGCGGATAAATATAAAAGTATTCAAGTTCCTAAAAAGAAACGGTGGTGATACCCCCTCAGTATCACCACCGTTTTTTATGTTTTTATCTGCGCTAAAGAGCAATATAGAAGGTTATTAATTTAAAAAAGTTAACGCTTTTTTAAGTGCTTTACATAAAAAGCCTTAAATTTGTACAATTAAAGTATTTCCTAAATGTCATAAAACCTTAAAAATGAGTGTTTTAGAATTAAAAGGTAATCTTCTCCAATTATTAGCACGTCTGGAAAGTGAAAAGCGTTTGCTGGTGCTTTTTGAAACTGCACAAAGATTTGTCAAAGAAGAAGAAAGTGATATGGATTATCAAACCGAAGTTCAAGGCTGGCATGACTTGTCAAGAGAACAACAATCCAGTTTGAAAATAGCCATAGAAGAATCAAACGACCCTAAAAATTTAGTATCGCACGAAGACGTGCTTAAAATGATGGAACAATGGTTCGTAAAATAGAATGGAATAAAAGAGCCATTACTGAACTATATGCTATTGTTTCTTATTGGCAAAAATCATCGAATGTATTATCGAAAAATTGGCTCAACTATTCGCGTAGTTAGCTTCTTGGATACACGCCAAGACCCCATTAAACGTCCTTATTAGTTAGTGTTCCTTACTATATTTAAAAAGAAACAGCGAGTGATACCCCTCAGTATCTCCACCGTTTTTTTTGATTTTATACTCGCTCATTTTTATGAATAGTTTTTGGTATATTTAATGAATATCTTGCGCCAATAGGACTTCACTATAAAAAAAAAGCCCTGTTTGAGTGGAAAGGCACTCAGA
>JAYUUR010000591.1:0-7524 GCA_043754475.1 Saprospiraceae bacterium
TTGGCTTTTCATTTTTTATCACAAAGGTATGTTTTATTCCTTATATATTTAGTGGATGCAACACTAGTATTAAGTATTTTAGGGGGTTGATAGTTCTTGAAAGCAAGAAACAGGCTTAATAATAGAAAGTTACAAGTAATTAAGAGAGGGAGTTTTTTCATTGTAGAGTAATTTTATTGATTAAAAATGTTATTTTAAATGCTACTTTAAATGCTACTTTGGTACTTTAGCATCTTGTAAAGGAGCGTAAAAGTTTGAACAGAAAGGCGGCTTAGGAGTCGGCATTCGGGTTTAACATAACAAAGTAAAAATTTCACGAGGTTTCAAGTACAGGAAAATCAGAAAATCTTCATTTTGGTTCTAGATATTATCATTTTAGTTTCAAAAGCGCATAATAGTATCTTACAAATATAGTATTTTTTACAATCCAAAGTAAGTATTTAACACTAAGTTCAAAATATATTTATTTTAAATATTGTTTTAATTTTCTTTGCTTTTTACCAAGAAAGACTAAAAAAATTTTGTACACCCTTGTTTTATCGTCAAAATGGCGTTTATACTGAGGGGTGTTATGGTTATAATGCTACCCGTAGTTTGAATAATTTAATCTTGTCTTTGTCTCCTTTTTCTTTAAGGTACTTTAAGAGTAAGTCTTTTGTCTTTTGAGAGATCTTTGCTATATCGGATTTTCTTTGCTGCATAAAATCCCAACCCGATAAAAATCGGGCTATCCCTTCTTTATGTTCGGCAGTTAAGTTTTGGTTTTCAATTACTTGATTTAGTTTCTCAATATTTATGAGTAATAATACCTTTGCCGGTAACTTTTCATAAAGCGGAAAGCCACTCCAACTACCGAAATTATTACCATATAGTTTGAAAAGAGTTAATATCAATTGCGTTTCATCTGGGATTTCCTCTTTGATTTCGTCAAACAATTTGTGCTTATCAATACCTAAGCTTAATTCTTCCTTATTCTCCGATTGAGACGCTCCGTCGTTCGTGGTTGGGTAATAAACAAATGCATTTAAGTTATCGCTATATCTTATCAATGTTTGAGGTGCAGCCGCTCGCCAGGTTTGTAGTTTTCTTTCATTTTCTGCGCTGACTTTAACATTTTTCTCCCACTCATGTAGCGGGTTATCAATCCCAATACGGTCTAACCACTCCAAAAATTTAGTCGGATTTATTAACAGCGCGTCATCTTTCCATTTGTTTTCCCATCGAATATAACCATTCTCTAAATATCTTATGACACCTAATTGAGTATCGCCATCAAAGATTTTAAATGAGACATCCCCTATATTCATCACATGGGTAATATCCGCTTCACTAATTTTCAGGCATTGAGATAATTCTTTAATTTGATTTTGAGATAACTGTTTAAAGGTCTTTTCCTCCATCATATGTCCCATACCCTTCACTTTTTTGCCTTTAACATAAGTAATGACTTCCATTTTTGTGATTCTGGAAAATACTTCATCTAAATCTTTTTGTGAAGGATCCGGCAAATCAGAAACAAGGTATTTTGCATACATAATATCCATCATGCCAGCTCCTCCATTATTTACTTTATATGTTATAAAACCGTCTTTATACTCTTCTCCTGAAAAGTTAAGGCTTTTCGCTTTAAGTGCAGCTTTTAAACTTTCTTTCTTTCTATTAACCTCATCATACTGTTGGGTACTTTGGGCGTTAGGATTAATAAGTTCAAAAGAGAGAAGATATTTTTCATAATACTCAATTGCCTTTTGATAGTCTCTATTAACCAAATAAATAAATGATAAACAATTGTACACTTGCAGATGAAGCATAGAAGCTTCTTTCATGTAATCACTCATTTCTATGTTTTTATAGATTAATATTGCCTTATCTAATTGTTTCAGATTAAAATAACAGTCACCTATACCCAAGTCAATATATAGCCTAATATCTCTGTCTTGCGGAAAATGCGCACGATAAAATTCTTTAGCTTCTAAAAGACCGTTTAGTGATTCATCATATTGCCCTAAATCTGCCAATGCGCGACTTCTATAAAATAGTATGATGCCCATAGCATCTGTATCATGCTTTTTGATACCCCTACTTTCAGTGAGAACTTCATTTGCCTTTTGAGCTGCCTCCGCATTTTTTTTTGACTCATAGAGGTTCTTTACATCTTCTGCAGCTTTATTTATATCAAATGCCACTAACTGCCGATTCGATTGAGAATGACAAGATGAATTGACAATACAGATTGTCAATATAATCAATAAAAATAATATTGGATTCATTGTGAATTAGTTTAAAGTAATTTGGTAATAAATTAGATGCTCTAAAAACTCTAAAACACATAAAATACTGAGGGGGTCATCCCTCTTAAAATAAGCCGAGCCGCTCTGAAATTAATACTTTCTCAAAACTGCCCGGCTGTCAATAATATCCATGTGGTTTCAAATGTTACATTATTGCTTGACCTTGATTTTTTTACTGTCGGGTTATAACAGAATAAAATACTGAGGGGGTATTACAAAGGCGATTTTAACCGCCCATTAAAATAAAATGTTCCATTAGGATTCGTGTTATAAACCCACGGGGCATTACAAATCGCCATCTCGAATACCCCCGATGCAATTCTTTTGACATATACTTTACTACCCGCCTTGAGACTATAGTAAGAAAAACCGATATTAAAACTAACTTGTACCTCCCCCAAAGAAGGTGAATTATGATTAACCGTTGTGAATACGCCTGTCGTGACAACAGAACCAAATATAAAATTAATGGCTGGTCCGTTGCCAGTAGCTTTCATCTCCCAAGCTAATGAAACTGGGTTCTGGGAAACAGCACCAATATTAGTAAAAGTGGACGCACCTGTGCCAATATTGTAGGTATTTAAAGGAAGCGTACAGGGAGGCGTGACAGGTGTGGCAATGATATTAGTGACAGAAAGACTATTGCCATAGACATACCCGAAGCTATTAGTTGCCCAAGCTCTAAAATAATAAACGGAATCGGGATGAAAATTGCCGTTGTAAATTACGGTAAACTTACCATTAGATAAGCTGTCAGCCATTATTTGATAGTCTAACATTTCAGGTTCTTTTTTGGCACTACAACAGAAGCCAATGTACTCAAGAACTGCTGCGCCTTCTGATTCAATTGTGCCTTCCACTAACACCGTTCCGTCGGCTTGAACTCTTGCTGAAAGCGTCTTCACTTTAGGGAAATAGTCATTGACATCATCCAATGCTTTTTGACAAGACGCTATTGAAAAGAGAAGAAAAATGCCGAAAATAAGCTTATTCATCGTGAAAATATTTTAATTAAAGGAATAACGCATACCCAAACCATAATCATTTGCACCAAAAATACCTGAGGATTGAGCTATAAAAAAGCCCTCTCTATTGGCGTTGATAAATATGCCAAGAGCTTGTGTAATATTGTAGTCAATCCCAAGTCGCAACCGAAGCCCTGCCAAAATGTCCCCGCCTTCATACATTTCGTTTTTCCATGTTGGATAAACAAGGATATAATCAACATTTGTACGGCCTGCAACCATATCTGCGCCTGCATAAAAATTGAATTTCTCTTTGTGTATAATGGCGTAATCGTAACCAATTATAAATTGCAAAATCCTATATTTGTTAAAGGTTTGTAACCCAGGGATTACTCTTCGCCCCTTACTATCTACCGTAAAACCTACGACTGGGAAAATTTCGAGCCGTGGTTTCATATTCAAATACAAGAGAGACATGTTACCCCGCCAGCGTTTTGTCAGGCGTTTGCTAAATGGCTGTTGTGCGCCTACTTCAATGGCGTTCATGGCTTTCATGACGAAGCCAAATTCCCCAGTGGGACGGTAATTTAATACCCGAACTATAATTTGCCCCCAGCATAAATGCGCTACAAAAAGCATAAGGACGGTAACGGTACAACGAAAACTGTTTTTCATTAGTAAGACTTTGAATGGCTACCATCGGTGAGATTGCGAACCTCGCCAATGTTTTAAAGCCTGTTAATCAATTTTTGTTAAAAGAATAAAATTTAATTTTATTAGCATCCCAAACAGTTATTAATTCATAGTCTTTTAGAGAATAATAATCTGCTTTTTGTTTTGCTTTATCTTCTAATTTTTGAAAAAATTGATACGCAGTAGACTTTTCCTTTAACAGATAAGGCGAGTCCTTCATGTCCTTCAAGGAAGCATAGTGGGCTGCAAATATATCCTTGTAATAATGTATATTAAGAGAACCTTTATAGAAATAAGGCTTTATTTTATCTTCCGCGATAACCTCCCCTTTATTATTGAATGCCCAAAGAAACCCATTCTCAAGGCTCATAAATTTACAAATCACTCCCTCAGTATTGGACATCGGGGATATGTCTATTTTTTGGTAAATATCAGCAGGAAGGTCCGCTCTCAGTCTCGGAAGAGTCATTTTCAAATGGGATTCTTCAATTTTTTGACCCTCCAAGTCGTATATGCTAAATCGTAAATAAGCGATGGACATATTTATATTCCCAACGAAGCCTTTGTGCTTAGCGGAATCGCTGTGCATGGTTACAACGGTATAAATACGTTTGGCGTTAGCATCTATTTTAACACCCATAAACGCATTATCACTGGGAATTGTATTGCCACTCAATGGGTCGTGGATTATTGTCATCCCTCTTTTATACAGGCTTGGTTTTATAACCGATAATTGAAGATACATATCCTGTTGATAGTTAACAGCCAAAAAATTGTGTTTTTTCACATCGGAGGGCATATTAATGATTGTCTTTGCTTGCCCCGTTGGGTCAACCGCGATAACATGCGCAGAAAGAATCGGACTTGCGTTTTCGTTATTATGGTTTTTAACCGATACGCAGTAAAAATACAAACCTGAAGCCGTTACTTCGTTCAAACGCCAACCCGATTCAGGTACAATACGCGATAATAAACGAAAGCCCGATTCTTTGGTTTCTGCTGTATTCGGCGGCATAGGCAGTGTGATTTTCCGCTTGGTCAACGACAGATTTTCATGAGAAAAAGTGTACCAATTCATCGTGCCTGTCGGAAATGTTTCGTCGCCCACGATTGTCAAAATGTTCAAACCATTGGTATCCGTAAAAACAGCGGCCGTGTTTTTGATTTCTTTTTTAGGGATACCTGTTTTTTGTTCTTTTGCAGACCCATCAGGGCGTATCTGTACAAATTGTTCTGTACCGATGAGGTAATCGAAGGTGGTTTGAGTCGTTGCGTTGGTGTAGGTAAAAGAGTTGAATGGATGAAAGTCCGAGCTTAAAAGAGCAACTGGTTCTTTCCAAACAGGTTCTAAATCTTGGTTGTATTTCATCACATTGTTTTTTACCTTCTTTATCTTCGATAGGTAATCATAATAGGCGTAAGTTTGCAACCCTTCGCCATCAATAATGATGAACGTGTTGTCCCCGCTTGTTAAAACCTTATGAAAGGCGGCATTTTTTGTAAATGTGAAGGTTTTCTCTTTGGTTTGGGCGCAGAGGATAGCACATGTAAAACAGATGGAGCAAAACAGGCTGACTAGTTTGATTTGTTTTTTCATAATGATACTCTTTAAATTGTTGTAAATTACTTTAAAATAGAAAAAAAAGGTTCTATACTGAGGGGGTCACCATCTCTCTTTAAATAAGCCGAGCCGCTCTGAAATTAATACTTTCTCAAAACTGCTCGGCTGTCCATAATATCCATGTGGTTTCAAATGTTACATTATTGTTTGACAAACTTCTCAATCGCAACAACTTTACCATCAGAGACGATATGTAAGAAATACAAACCTTCCGTTAAGTCCTTTACTTCGACTGTCTGTTGTTCACTGCCTGTCTCAATTGGATTTTCAAAAATCAATTGACCCATCAGGTTGGTGACGCGATAAGACATTTTTACTGTCGCTCGTTTTGACAATTCAAGTGTAAAAGAGCCGCGATTCGGATTCGGGAAGATGGAAACGCGCATTTTGTTATTAATATCTCCGACACCCGATACGAAACGGATAGAACAAAGCGAATCAATTTCGCATTGGGTCAATACTTTGTTGTAAACCCGAACATCGTCCATATTACCATTGTACCACATCGGACCATTATTAATATTGATGAGGTCTGAATGTCTGCCAATGGTAAATGGCGTAGTGGAAGGCGCAATAGTTGATGTTGCACCAGGTACCGAACCCCTCAAAACGGCATCTACATATATTTTCCATTCGCTGATTCCTGTTGTACCAATGCCTGCCGTACCGATGATACAATGCCAAGCACCATCGTTGACTTTCACATTGGATTGTGAAATGGCGGCATAGTAGGGACCACTGTTAACACGTCCGCTGAAAGAAGCTAAACCGATACTACCTGCACTATTGGTAACATCGCCGATGGATAGCAAATAGCCTTTGAACTGCCCACCGTTGTATTGTCCTGCAACCCACATACCCCTCAGTAATTCGGTCGTTCTGACCCATGCACAGACAGAAACTTTGTCTGTAACACCTCGGTTATTGTTCGTACCATCAATCCAAGAGGTCGTGCCATTGAAACTAAAGGCACTGTTGGGTATGCCATTGAGGGCTGTTGCGGGTATGAGATTCGATGCGATGCCATTAATCAAAGTCGGACTGACATCGTTGGCATTGCCATTGAATGGGAAAAAACCTGTGAGGCCAGTTGTGAGATTGACCGCAGGTAATACGCAAAGAAGAGGATTCGTACATCCTGGCAACACAAACTGAACTGTACGCACACAAGTCCCATAAGGTGTTATACAAGTTGTGATTACTTGATACGTACCCGCAGATGTGACAGTGACAGTTGAATTGCTCGTAGGTCCTGAAATTGTACCGCCTGTTCCCGCAACAACTGACCATAGATAAGTACAATTAGTACCATAAGGACACGGTTTATTGACAGGTAAAAACATTTCAACCGTTAGTATTTCGGGTTTATTTCTGCAAATAAAACAGGGTCCTTTTATTTTCGGAACGCAAGTCGGCGTAACAGTAACTACGCTTGTTGTTAAGATTTCATTGCAACATGTTTTTAGCACCGCGTAATAATTGCCCGCTAACGGTTGTGTTGTGTAACTTAAACTGCCTGCTAAATTACCACCACTACCAGCCGTAAAACTGTTGGTTGTACCAATTGAACCACCATCTTTATACCATGTTACTTCATAACCACAAGCGCAAGTGCCGTTTGTACACTCAAGCGTACAACCTGTAAAATTTATGGTTAAGTTTACATTTGTCGCGACGCATGCATCAGGTACTGCTGTAAAACTGTTGATGACGGTCAAATTTTTGACTTCTATCAGTTTTTCTACTGATCTCGCAGAGCAAACACCATTAATAGCAGTGACACCATACCAAGTCGTTGCTGTTAGTCTATTGGTATTATAGACCCCATTCATTGTACCCGCAGTCGGTAGGGGTACAATTGGACCAGCACTACCGCCAATACAATCGCGTTTGTACCAAGACCAAGTAGGTGGCAAAGGTGGGTTACTGGCACAATTAGGCGTGAATGTAAGCG
>JAYUUR010000592.1:0-2551 GCA_043754475.1 Saprospiraceae bacterium
CGGCGAAACCGTAACTGGTAAACTCGATGAATAAGCATCCAAACAAGTACCACCGCTGTTTACAACCGCTCTGAACTGTTGATTATCAACGGCATTTGTAAAATTATAGCTTGCTGTTGTATTGGAAATATCTGTCCATGAGGTGCCGCCGTTGGTAGAAGTTTGCCATTTTAAAACACTTCCTACTTGTCCAGTCAAGCTTAATGTACCCACATTACTCGTGGAACATAAAGGCAAACTACCACTTGTCAAACTGACGACACCACCCACTGAGGGAACCAAACAAATATCACTATTAGTCATCAAATTCTTAGAATAGATACCAATATCACGGGAGGATGCCATATTTGGAGAATAAGTCGTTGCTAAACGATTATCATTAAAAACAATGAGATTAGCAATTGCAGTCTGGGCATCTATAAAGTTAGCAACAAATGCAATCGCTCCGATGATGAGATGAAGTCTTTTCATAAAAGGTTTTGTAATCATGATTTTGTGGTTTTTGAATATTTAATTGTAAAATCAATATTCAGCCTTTGTGTTTATTGATTTTTTTTTCTACAATTTTTGTATTTATTTTTTATATTAAATTTAAAAAATATGTTAAATAAAATAAATTTAACAATGCTTCATCTAAGGCAATTCCATGCCAAATATTTGCTTTGTATGTATTTTAAAAATTATTTGTGACATACAATAATTGAGTTAAATTATTTTTTAATGTCTAAAAATTCATTATAAATAATTGATTTTCAATGATTTAAAAATCTTACAATAAAATAATAAAATGAAATACATGCAATTTTATAACATATTATCGCAAGTTTAATTTTTAATTATATTTTCATTTATTTCAATTCAACTTGATAGCAGCTGACATACCCCCCTCAGTATATTTGGGATTTATGATTTCTGATTTCTGGTTTCGACACATTCCCGAAATCCGAAATTTCCACACGACTCCCTCAGTATTTACGAGCATATTGAGTGATTTTTTAAAAATACAATGTGTCTCGCCCATAAAAAAAGCTGTCTCAAAAGTCATGGATAGACTTTTAAGACAGCTTTTTTTATGGAGAAGATGAATTGCAACAATTCATCATTCATCATTCATCATTATTGACTCACGCTTCAATTTTAATTTTAAAACCAACGCTATGAATATTTTCAATTTTGATACGCGGATCTTGGCTCAAATACTTTCTCAATCTTGAAATGAAAACATCGAGGCTTCTGCCCAAAAAATAATCATCCTCACCCCAAAGAGTCTCTAAAATATTAGACCTTTTGATAACTTCATTTTTGTTTTCGATAAACATTTTGAGCAAATCAGCTTCTTTTTGAGTCAAGTTTTTTGCTTGGTCGCCAAATTTGAGCGTGAGATTTTTATGGTCTAAAAGATAATTACCCACTGTCAAATAGGTTGGTACTGAGGGGGATGCTACTTTAGAACGCCGCAAGAAAATTTCAATTTTCAGAATCAATTCCTCGATGCTGAATGGCTTGGTGATGTAATCGTCCGCGCCCAATTTCAAACCCCGTATGCGGTCTTCTTTCATGGACTTTGCCGTCAGAAATAGGATAGGCACTTGAGTATTGAATTTACGGATTTCCTCAGCGATGGTAAACCCATCCACATCAGGCAGCATTACGTCGAGAATGCACAAGTCAAAATCATTGAACTTGATAACTCTCATCGCTTCTTTACCGTTTTCACAACAAGTGATTTTGTAACCTTGTAGTTCGAGATTATCACGGGTAACAAAACTTAGGCTTTCGTCGTCTTCCACATAGAGCAGGTGTGCTTTCATAGGATTGTATTAATCTTTAAAATCGGGTTAAGATAAATAAATTGTTTTTCGGAAAATTTTTACAAAAATGGTTCATTTTCAAGGAGTTGTCAATAGATGCTTTATTTAAAGTGTCTTTTATTAAAGGAATCTATTGTGTTAGATATTATTTTATTTTTAAATTCAATATTTTACATTGTTTCAACAGATGTTTTAGGCTTCTTAGCAGATTTTGTTGTATCCAAAACTTTTGGAATATCGATTACAATGCTCACTCCTCTATCCGTTTCCGAAACCAAATCAATATTCCATCCTTGAGCTTGCACAATATTTTTGACGTAGTACAAACCTAAACCGAAGCCTTTTACATTGTGAATATTACCGGTTGGCACTCTATAAAACCGTTGAAAAACCTTTTTATGATGTTCTTTATCAATGCCGATACCCTGATCAGTAATCGTTAATCGAACGTTTTTATCCAAGTCTTCTGTTTTAACAATCACTTCCGGTTTGCCATCTTTACAGTATTTAATCGCATTATCCAGCAAGTTGTGAATAATATTTGTTAGATGCAAGGTATCAGCTTTAATATAAGGCTGTTTTGCGTTTAAAATTTGTGAAAGTCTACCATTTTGCCCTTCTATTTTCACCTGAATGCTCGGTAATATGGTTTCGAGCAACTCATGCAAACTGATAATCTCCATATTTAAGTCAAGGGTATTCCTATCTATACGCGTAATTTGAAGCACTTTTTCTACTTG
>JAYUUR010000593.1:0-2551 GCA_043754475.1 Saprospiraceae bacterium
GCTGGTAATGGGTAATGGGTAATGGGTAATGGGTAAAATGGGTAATTAGTAATAAGTAATGGGCAATCTTTTGAGTTTATCACTTATACCTATAAAAAAAAGACCCCCTCAGTAGAGTTTTACTGAGGGGGTTTATTTATTATTTTTAATTTTATTTTTTCAAACCCTAAAAATTAGCAAAAAAACGACATTTGGAACTATCAATTAATGACAACTTCCTTGATAAATTCTTCGCCGATTTCTTCATTCAGCATCGTGCGAATCTTCTCACGCCCGAAGTGCAATTCTGAACGCAAAGGTGCTGATTCAATCGTGACATACAATACATTATTGTGAATCCTCAACTCCCGCGTATAGCCAGCAATGGTTTTACCCATCATTTCTGTCCAGAGGTTTTCGATTTTCGTTTTATACAAATTGGGTTTCAGTTTAAAAACATGAACCATTTGCTGCAAAACTTCTGACAATGAGTGATCGTTACTTTTTTTCATATAATTTGTTTTAAAAATTCTCAACTCTCAAATACCCGCCCTTTCTCAATTGTAAAAATCTTAAAATCGGGATTCAGTTTTTTGATAATATCATTGATTCGCTCTGCGCGTGTATCTGTAATAAAAATTTGTCCAAATGATTGATTGACAATGAGTTGTAAAAAATTATGTACGCGCTCATCATCCAATTTGTCGAAAATATCGTCCAATAAAAGAATCGGCGTTTCTTGTTTTGCCCCCCTCAGTATTTCGTATTGAGCGAGCTTTAAACTGATAACAAACGATTTCAATTGCCCTTGCGAACCAAAGCGTTTGAGGGGTTTATCATCAATTTCAAACACCCAATCGTCTTTATGAATGCCAACCGTCGTTCTCTGCAAAATACGGTCTTTTTCACGACTCTTTTTGATAAGATTTGTTAACGAATCCCCAACAAGTGCCGAATTGTATATAATTTTGACAGCCTCCCGCTCGCCCGATATTTTATTGTAAATGGTATTAAAAACAGGTGTGAAAATGTCAATAAATGCTTGGCGTTTTTCAAAAACATACTGTGCAGGATTATTCATTTGTTCATCATAAACATCCAGCACCTCCTCCTGCCGCGCTAAGCTCGCAGTGACAGTTTTATGCATCGCAGAGACATTAGCACCGTTTTCATCCTTTTTTTTCAATAAAGCGTTGCGTTGTTCTAATATTTTATTATAAAAAATAAGATTTGTAAGATATTGATTATCAATTTGTGACAAGGCGGTGTCGATGAAACGCCGCCGTTCTTCACTGCCTTCTTTGGCTAAAAGCGTATCATCGGGTGCGAACATGACAACGGGTAGAAATCCAATATGGTCACTCAATCCGGCGTATAAAACATCATTTTTTTCAATCATTTTTTTCTTACGCGGCTGCACTTTGGCGACAATTTTTTCACGTCTATTGTTTTTCTGAAAATGCCCTTCCAATCGCATAAAATCCGCTCGTTTGGCAGGCTCTATTGTGCCATTATCGGATTGTTCAGAACTAAATTGAATCACATCCAAATCCGACGATAAAAAATAGCTTTTGCACATGCAGAGGTAATAAATAGCGTCCAAAAGGTTGGTTTTGCCCATGCCATTTAGCCCTACAAAACAGTTGATGCCTTCGCTGAAAGTTAGGCTTTGCGAGGCATAATTCTTAAAATGCGTCAGTATGAGCTTTTCTAAATGCAAATTCGTCGAATTTTAGGTTTTAAAGCGGTAAAATTAGTATTTTTACAATTGAAAATTCACCCCTTTTAAATTTTGAGAAAATTACTCCTCATATCACTCTTGGCTTTGCTGATTTATAACTCAATCGGCTTCGTCATTTCGTTTCAACACTTTCGGCATGAATGGCAGATGAAGGTGCGCGAGCAATTAGCCATTT
This sequence comes from Saprospiraceae bacterium, assembly GCA_043754475.1. GTDB lineage: Bacteria > Bacteroidota > Bacteroidia > Chitinophagales > Saprospiraceae > JAAFJT01. Next base: position 1,896 of record JAYUUR010000593.1, read on the forward strand.
CTTTTGGAAAAAATGAGGTGACTTTTTTTACTTTCCATAAAAATAACCCAAATTTCAATAAACATGAATTTGAAATAAACGGTCAATTTTATGACGTTATAAGCCGTGAAATTCAAGGCGATTCAGTAATTGTAAAATGTTTTTCTGATGAAAAAGAAACGCAACTCATCGCTCAATTTCACGACGATATTCAAAAAAATATTGCACAAAAGACTGATTCACAAGAGAAAACACAATTGCTTTTTACTTATTTATTGAAAGATTTCATTTTTGAAAATACATTTCATTTAGTAACACCCCCCTCAGTATTGGAAGTAAAAAAGTCTCTTTTTTTACCCATCAAATCTTTTTATCCGCTTTGTTTTATCTCCATTAATGCGCCGCCGCCGGAAGAATTTGTATAGTTTAAAAAATCATGTAAAACTATCCGCTGCTTGTCAGTAAGTACCCACTTGCTTTCAAGCAGTGGATGCATGCATATTTCATTTTTAAAATACAAATTCTAATGAAAAAAATAATATTCACTATATCTATCTTATTGATTGTCAATGTTTTAAAAGCGCAAACAGATTCTGCCAAATTAATAAATTTAGATGAAGTCATTATTTCCGCTAATAAAGTTGAGGAATCTAAACGGCGTGTAGCACAACAAATTC
>JAYUUR010000594.1:0-2548 GCA_043754475.1 Saprospiraceae bacterium
ATGAACTTTAACCCTCCGATTACATCGAAGGTTATTCATATTCAATCGCTCCGCGATTATTTCTCCTTAGGAATCCCTCGGATAACCCATTATTCGCATAATCAAAAACTACTTATTCTTTTCAATAAAGTCCACTATCTTTTTTTCTAAAACAGATAATGGCACACAACCATCGTTCAGCACTTCATTGTGAAATTTTTGAATATTGAATTTGGCACCCAACTTCTCCATCGCCATTTTTTTCAAAGCTAAAATTCGTTGCTCACCTACCTTATAACCTAAGGCTTGACCGGGGATTGCCATATAGCGTTCAATTTCTGCGATAATGCCTTCTTCGCTATCGGCTTCATTATCGAGGTCGTATTGAATCGCTTTTTCACGCGTCCATCCTTTCGTATGCAAGCCCACATCTACTACGAGGCGAATAGCGCGGTGCATCTCAGCACCCAAGCGACCAAAGTATTGATAAGGGTCATTATATAAACCCAACTCTTTGCCTAACCCCTCAGTATAAAGTGCCCAACCTTCGCCATATGCTCCATACCATAAGTTGCGGCGAAATTCAGGGAGTTTTTTATTCTCTTGCTGCAACGAAATTTGATAATGATGACCCGGTATGGCTTCATGTAAAAACAAAGATTCGTCTTGAAAGACATTGTACTTTTTAACATTCGGAATCGGCACATAAAATATACCCGGACGATTATTTTCTAAAGACCCCGGAAAATACTCAGCACTCGCCGAAGCCTCCCTAAACGCCTCTGTGCGGCGCACCTCAAAAGTCGTTTTAGGCACCATATCAAACTGTTTTTCAAGCTGCGGTTTCATTTTTTGATGAATAGCATTGAAATTAGCAATCACTTCTTTAGGGTCATTGAATGGGCGCAATTTAGGCAACCCCTCAGTAACATGCTTAAAAAATGCCTTCAAATCGCCTTTAAAACCCACATCCGTCTTCACTTTTTCCATTTCTGCTCTGATACGAGCGACCTCCTTCTGTCCGAGTTCAAAAATTTGGTCAGGTGTCATAGAAGTTGTTGTCCACAATTTAGCGAGATAAGCGTAGTATTTATCACCATCTGGAATGGCTGAAATGCCTGAACTTGAGCGCGCCTTAGGCAAATATTCATTTTTAATAAAATCATGCAATTTTTTATAAGTCGGCTTCACATTGGTTTCTACCATTGCCGTGTATTCGGCTGTCAATCGCACTTTATTGGTATTATCAATCTCAGGAATCGTTGCCATTTTTTTGACAGGTGCGAAGAAAAGATGCTCTGCCGTAGCCGTTTCAGCCAATGGCTTTAATTGTGGTAAAACCTTGACAACCAATGATTTAGGTATAATTAATCCCTTCGCCATACCTCGTTTCATGTTAGAAATAGCCGTATCAACCCATGCCGGAAAGTTGGCAATTCGCTTGAGCCAATTGTCATAATCTTTCACCGTTTTGAAAGGCTGCGACCCTTCCCCACTACCCAATTGACCTAAATCTAAAGTTTTGCTTGAAAACTGATTGACAGGCATCAAATTGTCTTGAAATTTCAAGGCTTCTATTGCAATATCTAAATCCCAATTGAGGATTTCGTAGCTCATTTTATCATTTTCATTGAGCTTATCGGCATCCATTTTAGCCAATGCGGCTTTGTATTTTGCATAAAAACGACCCACTGAATCGCGGTAAGAATCGGCAATATCAATCGGAAACTGATCATTATAATCATTCACCCCATTTGCCGTTGCTTCAAATGGAAATAGCTTCATGCGCTCCTTGTAATAATCGTCGAAAACAGTTGCAGCAGAGCCTTTGTCAGAAGGGGTACTTTTGTCCGTAGCCGCTTCCTTTTGGTTAGGCGTTTCTTTACAAGCCGTCAAACAAAATGTTGGAACAGCAATGATGGCTAAAAAAAATAATACTTTTTTCATTGTAAATCAAGATTTTAGGTTGTATTTCTATTGTTTAAATTATCATTGCGAAATTACATTTTTTCATTTCAATTGAAAAAACTATTTTCGACGTTCATTTAAAATTAGTGAAATTATGGAGCAAAATGTTGACATCATTGACTATCAATCCCCATACAAAGAAGATTTTAAACGCCTCAATGTTGCATGGATTGAAAAATATTTCAAATTGGAACCTTCAGATTTGGCTCAATTGGAGCATCCCGAAGAGCATATTATTGACAAAGGCGGGCACATTATTTTAGCCAAAATAGGCGACGAAATTGTCGGCACGACTGCCCTTGTCAAAGACAATGATGATTTTTTTGAACTCGTCAAAATGGCAGTCGATACAAGCCATCAAGGTAAGCGTATTGGTGAAAAATTAGCCATTGCTGCCATTGAAAAAGCCCGTGAAATGGGCGCCAAACAGCTCTTTTTAGAAAGCAATCGCAAACTGACCCCTGCCCTCAATTTATATCGAAAAGTCGGTTTCAAAGAGGTCAAACTTTTTGATTCACCTTATGAAAGAGCCGATATTCAAATGCTTTTGGACTTATAATCACCTAACCCCCTTTGGGCAGGGCTGATTGGTTCTGAAAAT
>JAYUUR010000595.1:0-2546 GCA_043754475.1 Saprospiraceae bacterium
ATCGAAGTTCAGGAATACTAATTCCCCGACTTCTTAAAGGTGCGCATTTATTAAAATTTACATTCTTAGAAGGTCAATAAATATAATGTCAAAAGAAACGAAAAACATCGAGAAAAATAATGAAACAAGCCTTATGCAGATATTCATGTTGGCACCTGCAATCTTATGTATTGTTCGTGGACCCGACCATGTATTTGAGCTTACCAATCCCCTATTTATGCAGTTTGTCGGCAACAAAGAGGTGATAAATAAATCCGTTCGAGAAGCCGTGCCAGAATGGGCAGAACAAGGGTTTTTTGAACTTTTGGATAAAATTTATGCAACGGGAGAAACGATTACGGTCAACGAAATGCTCCTCAAATTGGGTGTAGGCAACGGCACGTTTAAAGAAGACTATTTTAATGTGGTGTTTCAGCCAATGTATGGTGCCAATGAACGTGTAAACGGCGTTTATGTTCATGCAATAGCCGTTACTGAGCAGGTACTTGCCCGCCAAAAAATTGAAGAAAGCGCGCATCGTTTCACTCAAATGGTCAATTCTTCTCCTTCACTCATCAGCATTTTAAAAGGCGAAAATATGATTATTGACATTGCCAATGCCGCAATATTGGAAAGTTGGGGCAAGGGAAATCTCATTGGGCAATCTATTTTTAATGCCATACCTGAATCTGTCGAACAAGGTTTTGATAAACTTTTATTGAGTGTCTATAAAACGGGTGAACCTGTGAAAGCCAATGAAATACCCGTTACACTTACCCGTAATGGCATCAAAGAGTTAATTTACTATGATTTTATTTATCAAGCACAGCGCAATAAGAAGGGCGACATTGAAGGCGTTGCCATATTGGCGAATGAAGTAACCGAGCAAGTACGCGCCAAAAATAATTTACTAAAAAGTGAAAAACGTTTCCGCAACTTAGTGGAACAAGCCACTATGCCCATGGGTGTTGTGAAAGGAGAAAATTGGATATTCGAATTAGCCAATGAGCCTATGTTAAAACTTTGGCACGTAGGAAAAGAGGCAATAGGCAAATCCCTGTTAGACATTATGCCTGAAATTAAAGACCAACCTTTTATTGGTTATTTATCCAATGTGTTACACAATGGCGTTACACATTATGGCAATGAAGAACCTGCTTATTTTATCCGTAAAAATGGAGAAAAAGAAACTGTTTATTTCAACTATGTTTACCAACCTTACCATGAAGACGATGGCAGCATTTCGGGCGTTATGGTGACGGCAAGTGATGTTACACAGCAAGTTGTAGCAAGAAAAAAAATTGAAGAAAACGATAAGCAACAATTGTTTTTGCTTAAGTTTTCCGACAAGCTGCGGGCAGAACCGACTGTTGATGCTATAGCAAACTGTGCATTGCAAATGCTTTCTGAGCATTTCAAGCTCGACCGCTGTTACATTGGAGTTTACCAATTGGCTGAAGACCTTGGCGTGTTCCCCTATCAGGTAGGAAACGAACGGGTGCCTCCAATACCTGCTAGCGTACGCCTGTCCGATTTTCCAGATGCTTTGCGGGTTGCCTTTGACCGGACGCTGGTGATTGACGATGTAACGAAGGCAGAAGGACTGGCAGATACTGACAGACGAAATCTGGGTGCCCTTGGACTGTGTGCCTTGGTAGCTGCTACATTGCGACATGGTGAAAACAACCCACTATGGTCGATTGTGTCCGTTTCAGCAAGTCCCCGCCGCTGGACTTTGAGAGATGTCAAATTGATAGAAGAAGTGACCGAACGCACATGGGCAGCAATAGAAAGAGCTAAAGCAGAAGAAGCCTTACGCAAATCAGAAGAAAAATACCGCACCCTCTTCAACTCCATTGATTCAGGCTTTTGCATCCTTGAAGTATTGTTTAATGAAAATGAAATGCCTTATGATTACCGTTTCCTCGAAGCCAATAATGCCTTTGAAAAACAAACAGGTTTGATTGATGCGGTTGGAAAAACCATAAAGGAAATGGTTCATGGGCATGAGCAATATTGGTTTGATATTTATGGACGAATAGCCAAAACAGGAAAATCGGAACGCTTTGAAAACGAAGCGAAAGCGCTTGGCATTTATTATGAAGTTTATGCCTTTCCCGTTGGCGAACCGGAAGAAAACCGGGTAGGGGTGTTATTTAATGATATTACAGAACGCAAGCAAACAGAAGAAAAAATAAGAGAAAGTGAAGAGCGTTATCATGCGTTATTTATGAACTCCCCTTTTGCTTTTTCAATCATGGAAGGAAAGGATATGAAAATTACACTCGCCAATGACGTGATGAAAGAATTTTGGGGCAAAGGGAGTGCCGTTGAAGGTAAAACACGCGTGCAGGTATTACCAGAATTGAACGACCAGCCGTTTCCTGCCATGCTTGATTCAGTTTATACCACTGGTATTCCTGTTTATGCCAATGAAATGTTGGCAAAGTTAAATCGCCATGGCATCATGGAAGATAGGTATTTTAATATCGTTTACGAGCCTCAACTCGAAGCAGATGAAACAATTTCGGGTGTCATCACCATTGCCCACGAAGTAACACAGCAGG
>JAYUUR010000596.1:0-2540 GCA_043754475.1 Saprospiraceae bacterium
CAACATGGTAGCTATTTTAAAAGAAATAAAAAAAGTCAAAAATCCTAAAGTCTATACTTTTGAGGAATACCTACGCCGTGAAGAAAAAGCGGTTGAAAAACACGAATTTTATAATGGAAAAATTGTTAAAATGCCCGGAGGAACAGACATTCATAGCGAAATAGCAGGGAATATGATAGGTACATTAAAAAATGTAATCCGACCCCTACCTCGTAAATTTAAAGTTTATACAAGCGATTTAAAAATCCGTATTGAATCTCTTAATATAGGCGTATATGCCGATGCACTTGTTATCTGTGAGCAACCTCAATATTGGCAAGACCGACATGATGTCATCGTCAATCCCTTGCTTATCGTAGAAGTTTTATCACCCAGCACACAAGCCTACGACCGTTTAGGCAAATTTGAATTGTATAAACTTTTACCTTCTTTTCAAGAATACGTTTTAGTGAATGCCGATAAACATTCAGTTGAAACCCGTTTTCAAGAAGAAACTGACCTTTGGCGCATTAAAACAGAAACGGATATTGATAGATTTATCAATATCCGCTCTCTCGGTGTCACCATATCTATGGCTGATATTTATGAAAATGTTGTTTTTCCTGATAAAAAAGCATAAATAATGCTTTTTTATCAGGGGGTCACGACATCCAATTTGTCTTCGCCTCCGCATTCCATTTAGTCGTCGTCTTCTTCATTTTAGTCCAAAATTCAATCGAGCTTTTACCTGTAATATCACCTACGCCAAACCGTGAATCATTCCAACCACCAAAGGAAAAAGGCTCACGGGGAACAGGTACGCCGATATTTACACCCACCATACCCGCACTCGCTCGCTCAATCACATAGCGTGCATTTGCACCGCTTTGCGTGAAAACCGAAGCAGCATTGCCGTAAGGATTCGCATTTTCAATCGCTATCGCTTCATCGAGCGAATGGGTTCTAAGGATGGAAATAACGGGTCCGAAAATTTCTTCTTTGGCGACTGACATATCAGGCGTAACGTAGTCAATCACCGTTGCACCTACGTAAGAACCGCCTTCTTTCCCTTTCACAATTGTATTTCTACCGTCCACTAAAATCTTCGCACCTTGTTTTTCAGCTTCCGTAATATAGCGTTCGATGCGCTCTTTCGCTTGTTGTGAGATGACTGCTCCGAGGTTTTGCCCGGGCACTATTTTACGGGCTTCATCGCAAAGCATATTAATAATGTGGTCAACAGGTCCAACGGCAATCATCGCCGATGCCGCCATGCAGCGTTGACCCGCACAACCTGACATGGAAGCAGCCACATTGCTTGCGGTCATGCTTGGATGGGCATCTGGTAAAACGATAAGGTGATTCTTTGCACCACCCAACGCCAAACAGCGTTTGAGGTTAGAGGTTGCTCGTTTATAGACGATTTTCGCCACTTTTGTAGAGCCAACGAAGGAAATGGCTTCAATATCGGGGTGGTCGCATATCGCTTCCACAATGTCGCGGTCACCATTGACGATGTTCAAAACGCCATCTGGCAAGCCAGCTTCCTTCAAAAGAGCTGCGAGGCGGTGGGTACTGAGGGGTACTTGTTCAGATGGTTTTACTATCATCGTATTGCCCAAAACGAGTGCATTCGGAATCGTCCAATTCGGCACCATGCAAGGGAAATTAAACGGCACTATGGATGCCACAACGCCCACTGGAAACCGCTCAGTACGACATTCAACCCCTTTCGATACCTCCATTATTTCCCCTTGAATAAGTTGCGGCATCGCGCAAGCAAATTCTGTCAATTCGATGCTTTTTTCAACTTCTGCCTTCGCTTCGTCGTAAGTTTTACCATTTTCTTCTTGTACGAGGCGCGTTAATTCATCCAAATTGCGCTCTAAAAGCGTTTTATATCTAAAGAAAACTTGCACCCGTTCTTTGATGGGCGTTTTTGACCAACCATCTAAAGCTGTTTTCGCTGCTTGAACGGCAACGTCTAAATCGTCGGCAGAGGACATCGGCACACGCGATAGCAAATTGCCGTCGAGGGGTGAAATAACTTCTAAAAATCTATTACTTTGGCTTTGTATGTTTTCGCCACCTATATAATTGGTGAGTTCAGCATATTTCATTGCGAGTGTAACCATCGGTCTTTTTTTAATGATGAATGATAAATGATAAATGATGAGTGATGAATGATGAATGATGAATGAGTATAAGTGTTTGATTTTTAACGTAAAATAATAAATATTGATATTTTTAGAAATCATGAAAGACATAAATCTTTGGCAATTCATTCTTCAACGCCTTAAAAGTAAGGAATTAGTCACGCTTTTGCAAGTGGTGGAGAGCGTGGGCAGCAGTCCGGGTAGACAAGGGTTTCGGATGGCTGTTGTCGAGGAATCTCTCATAGGCAGTATTGGCGGCGGCATTATGGAGCAAAAACTCGTTACGCTGGCACGCTCCCGTATGCGCGAGGATCGGGTAGAGCCATTGATTAAAAGACAAAGCCACAATAAAGAGGCTGTTCAAGATCAAAGCGGTATGATTTGTTCGGGCGAGCAAACGATGCT
>JAYUUR010000597.1:0-2539 GCA_043754475.1 Saprospiraceae bacterium
CTTTGTGGGGTCAATCGGTGTCCAAGCCGAATCATCAAACTCAGGTTTCGCCCAATCAAGGTTATCGCCTATGTGGAATTTCCAACCTTTGTTCAGAAGTACCCCCTCAGTAGAAAGGCTGTCAATGTGGAAAATATCGTTGTTTTGTGATAAAGCATTGATAGATAAAAAGAGTAGAAAAATGGTTAACTGTTTCATCATCCATTAATTTTAAAAGGTAAAGAAATCATAAACTCCGAACCGACCCCCTCAGTATTTTTTACAAAAATTTGATTTTCAAAGAGTTATATCATCCTTCATGCTCATCAACTCTTTTCAAACAATTCATCCATCGTCAAAGCAGTATCTACTAAGCCAAGACTGTATGCGTTTTGTTTCACGCCAAAAGTAGTTATCATGGTCAAAAAGACCTGTTTGCGTGTTAGTGTTGCTTCTTTAAATGTTGCTATTTTATTGCGATACGCCATTGCGGTTGCCTTATCAATTGTAAATTCTGCACTGTAGAATTTGATTTCACAGAAATTAATAACATGGTCATTTCGGTCAATCAATAGGTCAATCTGTATCCCGTCTTCGCCCTCAACGCCTTTTTTAAAATAAGAAGAAGCGGTTGCATACACCCCAGAGATACCGAGTGCTTTTTTGATTTGCGATACATGTTTAAAGCAAATATTTTCAAAAGCATAACCCGCCCAACTGATGTAGTTTTGCGTTTTGCTCAATTGCTGCCAAACACTTTTTCCCCCAAGCCGATTATGTTCCATAAATTGAAGGTAAAAAAGGGAAAACTCATCGGTTAAGCGATATAAACTGTCTTTTTTCTTTTTTTCAAAAGGTAAATAAACTGAAATAAAACCCGAGTGCAGCAATTCATCTATAATTGCGGAAATACCACCCCCTTCCGACAAGCGCGTCATTTGAACGATTTCGGAACGGGTAAATCCTTTTTGCTTACTCGCTAATGCCCGAATAACTTTTACGTGCGCTTCCGACTCGTCAAATAATGAGGAATAAAGTTTGGGAAACTCGTCCCATAATAGCCCGTTTTCTGAAAAACAAATCGCATCTATATTTTGAGCGATACTTTTTCCACCTTCAACTTCCTCTAAGTAATGCGGCACACCGCCCAAAGCCATGTAAAGATGCAGGATTTGATAACGGTCAAAATTCAGATTTTTTGCTTTGAAAAAATATTCTGTTTCTTGCAAATCGAAAGGTTTTAGGTAAATGCGTTTGGTAATGCGATTGTGTAATCCTCCTTTGTCATGTACCACGTTTTTTATCATCCACGAAGCTGCTGAACCACAAATCACCATAACAATATTTTGATTGACCGCCCAACTGTTCCAAAACCAACTCAAACCTTTCAAAAAACCCGATTTATGGGTAGCAAGCCAGGGTAATTCATCCAAAAATATGACCTGTTTTTCCGATTTTTGTTTCCCTTCTAAAAATTTGGAAAGCAAATAAAATGCCTCCAACCAGTCTTTTGGTTGCGTGATTGGAAAACTGCCTCCTGAATATTTGGCAATTTGCATCATAAAATTACGCAATTGCTCGGGTCGAGAGGCGTGTTGAATACCTGTTATCTCGAAATCAATTTTATCCTCATACACCGATTTGACCAAAAAAGTCTTTCCAATTCGGCGTCTCCCGATAACAGAAACCATCTCTGCTTTGGGCGATTGCAGGGCATTTTCCAATATCTTTTTTTCTTCAAATCTGCCAATGAGTGGGTTATTTTTCATGTACACACTATTATTAGTTGCGAAATCTATACAATTTAAACACATTTCGCAGTCAATAAAAAATCATTGCTTGCGAAATCCATGTAAATGTATATACATTTCGCAGTCAATCAAAATTTAATAGTTGCGAAATATCCATATTTTACAAAATCTCGCTATTTGATAGACAATTTTATCATAAAAGTCGTTCCTTTCCCTTCTCCGCTTTCTACTTCCAAAGTCCCCCCATGCCCTTTGGTAACAATATCATACGCCAAAGAAAGCCCTAAACCAGTCCCTTGTCCCGTTGGTTTGGTTGTAAAAAAAGGTTGGAAAACTTTAGCTTTGACGCTTTCTGGCATACCTGTACCATTGTCTTTAACTTTTATAATTATTTGATTGCCAACATGTTGAGTGGTCACAAACACTGAGGGGGTATAACTTTTTGAAAGTTGAGAACTTTCCGAAAGTTGTTTGCGCTGATGAACCGCATAAAAAGCATTATTAATCAAATTCAACAAAACACGTCCAATATCTTGTGGAATGACTTCTATTTTAGGCAAGTTTTCATCAATAATCAATTCATAATCCGCATTAAAAGAATTGTCCTTTGCTCTTAAACCATGATACGATAACCGTAAATATTCATCCGCCAATTTATTAATATCTGTCATTTCCTTTACGCCTGTACTCGCACGGGAGTGTTCAAGCATCCCTTTCACAATGCTGCTTGCTCGTTTGCCATGATGATTGATTTTTTCTTGATTTTGGCTTAAATCATCGAATAACTCGCCGATATATTCCTTGTCTTG
>JAYUUR010000598.1:0-7453 GCA_043754475.1 Saprospiraceae bacterium
GGTTTTGAACCCTCGCAAGGTTGTTACAAGTAAAATGTCACTCACTCAACGTTTCCAATCGAATAGACACCGCCCTCGCATGAGCATCCAATTGCTCCGCCTCCGCCATCGCCATTACTGCCGCACCAATATTTTTTAACCCCTCAGTATCCAGCCGTTGATACGTGATTTTTTTGACAAAACTATCTACCGATACGCCTGAATAGGCTTTGGCATAACCATTAGTCGGCAACGTATGATTCGTTCCAGAAGCATAATCTCCGACAGATTCGGGCGAATAATGACCGATGAAAACGGAGCCTGCATTGACCACTTGATCCGCCAAATCATCTGCATTTTGAGTAGAAAGAATGAGATGTTCGGGCGCATAATAGTTAGAAATCGCCATGGCTTCTGCATTATCTTCTACAATTATGGCTACGCTATTTTCTAAGGCTTGGCGTGCAATATCTGCACGAGGCAGCGTAAGTAATTGATTGTCAATATGTTGTAAAACATTTTTTACAATCATATCATCATAAGCCAAGACGACAACTTGACTATCCACGCCATGCTCCGCTTGCGAGAGTAAATCAGCCGCTACAAAAGCAGGATTAGCGGAAGCATCGGCAATGACCATCACCTCACTCGGACCAGCAGGCATATCAATGGCAACCCCCTCAGTATTGATGACTTGTTTTGCCGCCGTGACATACTGATTGCCCGGTCCAAATACTTTATAAACTTGTGGTACGGACTCAGTGCCATAAGCCATCGCTCCAATCGCTTGAACACCGCCAATTTTGAAAATCTTAGAAATGCCGACCGATTGAGCAGCGAATAAAATAGCAGGATGAACCACCCCATCCGCCTTGCAAGGTGTGCATAAAATCACCTCTTTGCACCCCGCCAATTGAGCCGGAACGCCGAGCATCAAAACAGTTGAAAACAAGGGAGCAGTGCCGCCGGGTATGTACAAACCCACTTTCTGAATGCCGACGCTTTTACGCCAGCACTGTATGCCCGTCATCGTTTCAATAACTTCTGGCTCGAATAATTGTTGTTGGTGAAAACGCTCGATATTGCTTTTTGCTAATAAAATAGCATTTTTTAGATGCGTATCCAATTGATTTTCAGCTATTTGAAATTCATTTTCTGAAACTTCAAATTCTGTCAAATCGAATTTATCAAATTGGAGAGCATATTTTTTCAAGGCAGTATCTCCATTTATTTTAATGTCGCTGAGTATATTTCTGATAGAATCGAACAGCGATGTCGTGTCTATCGCAGGGCGTTTCAAGACAGTGGCGTAATCGCTTGGATTGAGATTTTTATATATTTTCATTTAAACTATCATTTTTTCAATAGGCACAACCAAAATTCCTTCCGCGCCCGCTGCTTTCAAATCATCGATTACATCCCAAAAAGTTTCTTCATTCAAAACGGAATGAATCGCCGACCACCCCTCAGTCGCCAGCGGTACTATCGTCGGGCTTTTCATACCGGGCAGCACTTTAACTATATCAGGAATGGATTCATTGGGTGCATTCAAAACGACATATTTATTGCTTTTGGCTGCCATCACAGCATTGATGCGGAACAATAATTTATCTAAAATGCGACACCCCTCAGCATCAATATTGCGATTAGCCACCATTACCGCCTCGGATTTCATAATTACCTGCACTTCTTTCAAGCCATTGCTCAAGAGGGTACTACCCGAGCTAACAATATCGCAAATGGCATCTGCCAAGCCGATATTCGGCGCAATTTCTACCGAGCCGCTGATTTCATGCACTTCTGAAATAATGCCGTTTTCAGTGAGGTATTCATTGAGAATATTGGGGTAAGATGTGGCTATTTTTTTATTCATAAAGTATTGAATACCAACATATTGCTCAGATTTTGGCACTGCCAACGACAAGCGACAACGCCCAAAATCTAACCTGCGGATAATGTCAATTTTCGCTTGACTTTCTATCACAACGTTCTCTCCCAAGATGCCTAAATCAGCGATACCATCTTGCACATATTCGGGAATATCATCGTCGCGCAGGAACAGCACGTCGAGCGGGAAATTAGAAGCGGAAGCCAGCAAAGCAGACTTACCATTTTTTACATCTATGCCACATTCTTTGAGAATGCCAAGCGATACTTCACTGAGGCGACCTGATTTTTGAATGGCAATTTTTAGTCTTTTACTCATTTTTTATACTGTTTTTCCTTCATTTTGAAAGGAATAATTAATGGTTTCTAAAATTTCACCTAAAACGAAAAGAGGCTTACCTTGTAAATGGTAAGCCTCTTTTAGAGAATTTTTATAAAATATTTAATCTTATTTTATAAAACGCCATCACCATTTGCTGTGTTCGAGCAATCCAAAACGGTGATGATGTTTTTTTAAATTCATATTTTTTGACAGCTAATATTTTTTGAAAAAGAAAGTGCCTGAACGAGTCAGGCACTGATTTGAAAGAAAATTAAGTGGTGAAAGAGGGAATCGAACCCCCGACACAAGGATTTTCAGTCCTTTGCTCTACCAACTGAGCTACTTCACCAGTTGTTGATTCAATTTTACATTTATCAAGCGACTTCACCAAGATGGCTTTCCTTCCAAAAGCGGTGCAAAGGTAAAAGGGATTTCATAAAAAGCAAATAGTTTTGAATTCTTTTTAAAAATAATTTTACCTTGCTTGCAAATTAGAAAAATATGAAACTCAAACCTTGGCAAGTCATAGGCATACCTTTTGGTTTATTAGCCATTCTTTTTTTTGCGATGCCATACATTGTGCATGATAGCACTTGGGCAAAGTGGGGCATTATGCCCTTTATCATTTTAGCCGTGTCTTACGTGATGGCACCGCAAATCAACTGGTGGTGGTATAAACGCAATCCACCACCATTAGACATTAAAATTCAACGCTTTATAGATGATTATTTTTTATTTTATCAAAAATTATCTCCTGAATTGAAACAGCGTTTCAGAGACCGAACAGCTTTGTATCTGCTCGGAAATGAGTTCATTCGACCCGTTCATCCTGAGGATCCTGACGCTGCGGCGAGTAGAAAAATGGTGCCTTTAGACCTCAAAGCAGCCGTTGCAGCGATGGCGGTACAAGTGACTTTTGGAAAAAATAATTTTTTGACAGGCAAATTTGAAAACATCATCATTTATCCACATCCGTTCCCGACCCCTCAGTATGGCGATGTTTTTCACACCTCTGAAATCTATGAACCGGATGGTGTGATACTTTTTGCATCCGATATTTTGACAGCAGGCTTCAATAATCCACAAGATTTTTTCAGCGTGGGCTTGTATGAGTTTGCGCGTATTTTTCGCCTCTTGAACCCTTCAGTAACTTACCCGATTTTGGATGAAAAAGCATGGGATGATTTTGAGCGCGTGAGTGGTATCAGCCGCCATAAAATAGAAGCCGTGCTTAACTTAACGGATGTTGACATTTGGGGTGTTGCGGCATTTCATTTTTTTACTTTCCCTGAAAGATTTCAAAAATTATTGCCTGACTTGTACCAATTTATGTCCAATATTTTCAATATGAATCCAAGCAATGAGGCGCATCCTGTCTTAAATTATTAGCTTTAATCTCGACTAAAATGTTGTTAAAAAATATTACCCGTTTCACAAATTCCTTTCGGGGTCTCCCGCGCGAGGTGTGGCTTCTATCGGTTGTCAGTTTGATAAATCGAAGTGGCGCGATGGTGATATGTTTTCTTACGCTTTATCTGACGCAAGCTTTACATTTTAATATAAGAGATGCCGGTTATATCATGTCGTGTTTTGGCGTTGGCTCTATTGCAGGTGCATTCATCGGTGGTTTTATGACTGATTGTTTTGGCTATTATCGGGTGCAATGGGTGACGCTTATTATGCATGGCGTAGCGCTTTTGATTGCCCTTTTCCTTCGAGATTTTTGGCATTTATGCATCGGAATGTCGTTTGTCGGCATAGCTGCCGAAGCGTTTCGACCTGCTAATACCGTTGCTATCAAGCTGCATAGTACCGATGCGACGCGTACACGCTCTATGTCGCTCATGCGTGTGGCGGTCAATTTGGCGATTTCATTTGCCTTGATTGTCGGTGGTTTGCTGGTTGCTTTGGGTTGGCAATGGCTGTTTATTGTAGATGCCTTGACTTGTTTTGGTGCGGCAGCGATGCTTATTTTTAAATTAAAAGAAAAAAAACAATCTTCAATTGAAAATACTGAACATAGAACATCCCCTCAGTATAATGCTCAAAATGCAAGTAAAAATCAAGCAAAATCGCCTTATTTAGATAAAAAATACTTGCTTTTTGTTGTTTCTACATTCATCGGAGCTACTGTTTTTATGCAAATTATGTGGACAGTACCCGTTTTTTTCAAGCAAGTTTACGGTTGGAATGAAGCCACTATTGGCCTCATGAGTGCTATCAATGGCATTGCTGTCATGACCCTCGAAATGCCTCTCATCTTCCGCATTGAGAACAAACGCAGACCGATGTGGTTTGTTCGATTAGGCATTTTATGCTATGCTATTTCGTATATAGCCTTCACATTGCCAGCTTCCATGTCTTGGTTTTTAGCCGCTTTTTATATGATTATTATTTCATTTGGTGAAATATTCGTCATGCCATTCAGTACAAGTTGGGCAACCAAACAAGGCAATGAAGCACGACAAGGGCAATACATGGCACTCTACACGATGGCTTATTCCATTTCAAATGTGGTGGCACCGATGGTGGGCACGCAGGTGATAGCGGCATATGGTTATACAGTTTTGTGGTGGGTTTTGGTGGTCTTGAGCGGCATATCATTCATGGGCTTTTTGTATTTGGGCAAAAAGACAAGATAAAACATTTTATTTAAAACAATTTGTGTTTAAATTTTCTATCACCATAAAAGTTATAAAAATTGCATTATTTTTCAATCAAAGCTTTTTTATACGGTATTCCGATTGGCTTTCTGTTCAGTTTTGCCCTCGGTCCAGTCTTTTTTACCATCATAAAAACGAGTCTCGAACGCGGTTTTCGCTCGACGATTCCGATTACGATTGGTGTAATATTGGCTGATTTGGTATTGCTGGCATTGGCATATTCGGGTGTAGAGGCTTTCATTCCCGAAGGTGTGGATTTTTCTTTTTGGGCGGAATTAGGCGGCGGATTTTTCTTGATAACGATTGGTGTTGTCACCCTTCTTAATCGAAGTAAAATTGCTGAGGCAAAAGAAATTAGTTTGACAGTGCTCTTTTTTCAAAATCTGTTCAAGGGTTTTCTTCTCAATATTCTCAACCCGACGAATTTTATGGAATGGGTCGGCACCGTGGGTATTTTAAAAACAAAATACCATTTTGAAGTCTATGAAAATGTGAATTTTTTTACAGGTGCTTTGTTATGTGCCACAATTACAAGCCTCGGTATCTCTTATTTTGCAGCTCGCCTCCGCAATATCTTGACGGCAAAAGTGATGCGCTATATCAATATTGGTTCGGGCATATTGTTTTTAGGATTTGGTGTTTGGCTTTTGGTGAGTCGG
Source organism: Saprospiraceae bacterium (assembly GCA_043754475.1). Classification (GTDB taxonomy): domain Bacteria; phylum Bacteroidota; class Bacteroidia; order Chitinophagales; family Saprospiraceae; genus JAAFJT01. Next base: position 5,511 of record JAYUUR010000598.1, read on the forward strand.
TATATTTAACAAGTATAGACTTGAATAACTTCAACTAACTAAACAAATTCTTTTATATTTTTTCTCTGAGTTGCAGAATTAGATAGATTTTCCCATTTTTTTATAGTGAATAAAGTTATTTTTAATAATAACTCAGCAGATATACTATTAGGAAGTCGTTCATATACAGCGGAAATAACATTTTTTAAAGCGATAGAAGGGTCTTCTTTAAAAAGTGATTTAATTTTTTTTGAAGCAATATGCTCCATCCCCATTTCATATTTACGTGGGAAGATTTCACTATCTGGCGTATTTTCCAAATAGTGGATGACTTCATGCAAATGAGCATATTCTGGCATTTTCAATCCGTCATCAAATGAAATAGGCTTTTCTGCATCTTTTATTTTCATGATTCAAATTTAAGTGTTATTTCAAATACAAAACTTGTTTTACTTTTTGTAGCAAAATATGGGTAAGAGTCGGTTATCATTTTGTTATCTTATTGTTTTCTCAATAATAATGGCAATTTTATTAGTCTTTACATTGCTATGTGTAATATTAAACTTTTCTCCAAGTAGAAAGGATCGAAACGCCCACAGGCAATTTGATAAAATTTTTAAGGAAAAAATTTTCAGATTTGAAGATGGTATAAAAAAAAGAATTGATGAAGCTCCCCCTCAGTACGCCGAAGTCGGAAGCCGTTTCGTTAGGTGCTTTTTTCTTTTTAAAAGGTAATATTTTTGAAATAAGTCGAAAGGTGGCAATGGGAAAAAATAACCAAAAATTGAAATATGAATGAAAAATATTTTCATCGGTTTTACCAAAAACACCCCTCAGTATCCGAGCCGTGTAGCGCCTAAAATGGTGATTCACCACATCATGTTCAGACCATAAAAACATATAAGCCGGAACCGTCACGCACATCACGCCGCCTTTTTTACACACCCGCCGCATCTCCATCACCGCCAAATAATCGTCTGAAACGTGCTCAATGACATCAAAAGCGCACACCAAATCAAATGCCTCTTCCTCAAAAGGCAATTCGAGAATTGAGCCATTGACAATAGGAATTTTGAGGTTTTCATGGACAAATTCGTAGCATTCTTTATCATATTCTAAAGACATGACCTCTCCAAATTGCATCAACAACTCAGACGAACGACCTGTTGCTGCGCCAATATTCAAAATTTTCAAGTCTTTTTTTCCTTTAAAAATTTTATCAATATGGCTCATCAAAATATCCGCTCGCGCTTGAAACCACCAATGCGAGCGTTCGAGATGATAATATTCTTTGTAGTAATTTTTTTCCATCTTTTAAATGGGGGGTTAAACCTGTTGTTTATTTTTATTGTAAAAAGCAATCGCTAATCGAAGTTGATCGAACGGAAATGTCTCTGCAAAATAATCATAAATATCCCTCAATTTATATGGTTCTGGAAATTTAGGTAAGGCTTTCGCAATAGTATCTAAATCTTTTTCATTTATAAACTGATGAATATCAATGTCTTCGCCCTCTTCATAAAGTTTTGCCAAATGCGTGAGGACAGTAGTGGGCGAAAGAAAACGCCTTTCCGCAATCTCTTCAATGCTCAAGCCTTCTCTAAAAAGCTCTAAGGTTTCTATGGTCGTATGTTTTTTATCGGGTTTTACGACTGTTGGTTTTATAAAATTAGGTTTTGCAGTGATAGGTTGCAGCGTTTTGATAGACGGTTTTTCAATATAATCAGGGTTTTGGCTGACATATTCCTTGATTTTATCTAAAAACTCCTGCCCGAAGGTCTGCCATTTTTGCTCACCCACGCCCGATATTTGCCTAAAATCTGCTTCATTTTGAGGGGCAACGGCTGCCATTTCACCCAAAGTAGAATCTGAAAAAACGAGGTACGGCGGAATGCCTCGCTCCATTGCAATCTCTCTCCGCAATTCGCGCAGCACATCGAACAATTCGTTGCGCGCCCGTAAAC
>JAYUUR010000599.1:0-2526 GCA_043754475.1 Saprospiraceae bacterium
CTTACGAGGGTTTTGAACCCTCGTAAGGTTGTCTGAACCAACAAATTTAAAAACCTAATCATCAATGAAATAATTTAGGGTTAGAATATTCTAAAAAACGCAATCATATTTTCATTTTCCCCTTTTCACTACCGTTCGCCCCCCCTCAGTATAAACAGTGATTTGAGGAGCGTACATACATTGAGCAGAAGCAACGCCGCTGGAAAAATCACCTGCTTGTTGTACAGTAACATCATATTCAAGCTCATAATCTCGTGCATATAGGTTATCGAAAAAGAAATTTGTAGATACATCACGGGTTGTTTTATAATAGCTTGCACCTTCCCATTCGCGCTTGCTCAATACTTCCATTGGTTCACAACCAGCGGGGCGCATATCTTTGATGTGTAGATATTCAATGGGTTTAGCTATTTTTAATGTCAATTTTATACGCAATTTATCACCAATACTGAGGGTGGTAGAATCTATTGGTATTAAAATTTCTTCGCCACCTTTAAAAGCTATTTTATAAATACGTTTGAATAATTGAATGGTGGTGTCATTGTTTTTATAAGCCTTGATTTTATCCACATTTTCATAGAATTGCCAACTAATATTACCGCTAATGGGTAAGGGATTTTGGTTAAAAATGGTCGTGTTAGCTAAATTTTTATCCACTTTTGAGCCATCAACCGCCGCATAAACAAATCCAGTATCATCCATTTTAGGGTGATTTAATGCTTGATTGAGCGCAAAATTGGTACTGCTAATTTTAATGTTTTCTGTTTTGTTGACATCATTATTACCTATTCGTAAAAGAGCATAAACTGCTTCAGAAGTCGCTTTTGTAGAATTCCATCGTCCATTTTCTTCCATCAAACTCAATAAATGCTGCTTCATCAATTGTATTGATGTGCTATCTTGAGTGATTTCATTAAAGGCTTCTATCATCAATGATTGTGTTTCAGTAGGCATTTCATACCAATAAATGCCTTGACGACTTGCCCAGTGCATCCCAGATTCATCGGTTTTACCTTTTGATTTTAGCGTTTTAATTATTTCTTTGGCAATCTCGATTTTACCCAATCGGTGCAAAGCAATGGCTGATAGGGCTTGAGAATAAAGATTCAAATTTTTCCAAATTTTTTCTACATAAACCAAAGTGCTATCCAAAGCTCGCTTAACCGTATCCGATTGAGGAATATATGGATAAAAAGACCTTGCATATAAATATTGTATGGCTAAATTTTGGTCGTTGCTGCGCCAATAAACATCATTTTTATCAATGGTTCTCTTATTCTCATAATAATCAACAATTTGTTTATCCATAAAATGTACTACCTCATTTACCATTTGCTTTATTTTTTCATCTGCTTGCAATTTTACGCCTAAGGCTTCTAAATGCCCCAAACCCGCTGCAATATGTTGAGAAATAAACCAACTCGGTTCGCCTTCGGGATACCATGACAAACCACCGCTGGCAGTTCGTCGAGTGGCTAATTTTTCAAAGGCTTTTTTTTGTTCTGCTGCCATGCGATTGAGGTCGAATAAAATAGTCAATTTTTTTCTATCAAACGCACCATTTCGGGATAGTAGTTCAGGTACTTCTTCCATCAAAGTAGCCGTTAATTCGTTTGTCGGGAGTGCCGATTTATCTTGCAACAAGTCATTTTTATTGGCTATTTTACTTAAATATGTTTTTAATTGAGGCATATTTTCAAAAATTGAAGCCGCTAAAGCATTGGCATAAAAGCGGCTGAACAATTGCTCGCTGCATTCTTGCGGATATTCCATTGAATAGGCTAAACCTGTCACGGCATTCCAAGCTGGATTGGCTACGACATTCAGACTCCACTGATGATGTCTCAAAGTAGAAGATGAATCTGCTTTTTCAAGCTGTGGAAAGTTGATTATTTGCTTTTTACCTCCTTCAATACTCACTGATGTAGTTTGGGTTAATAAAATTTGCTTAGGCAAAATGGGTAAAACATTTTCTTCACCATCACTCAAATCGCCAGATTGAGCCACAACACGCCAAATTATAGCAGGTATTTCTTTACCTTCGGGAACATGAATTGTCCATTTTAAAATAGTCGATTGCCCAGAATCCGCTACCCATTTTATTGTTTTATCAGTTGTAAAAAAGAGAGAATCAACGGGTTGCATAGTTGCTGCATTGAATAATGACAAGGCAGCAGCCCCCCTCAGTATTTCAGCACTTTTGAAATTAGAAACCTTCGCAGTCAACTCAATTTTATCGCCTTCTCTTAAAAAACGAGGCATATTCGGAAATACCATTAAATCTTTTTGAGTCACGACCATATTTTGCAAAACACCTGATTGGAGGTCGGCAGTATGTGCAAAAGCCATGAATTTCCATCGGGTCAAAGCTTCATTCATCGTGAATTTGAGGGACACTTTGCCGTTGCCATCAGTGTGCATTTGGGGCATAAAAAATACAGTTTCGTTCAGCTTCTTCCGCACTTTTACCGCAGATAAATCTATTGGTTTTGCAGGTAAGGCTGCTTTTTTAACTGAGCTATAACC
>JAYUUR010000600.1:0-7432 GCA_043754475.1 Saprospiraceae bacterium
ACGGCTGCGGTGAGTTTTTGGGATAGTGAAGGACTTCAAACCATTATTTTGAACAGCGATATGGGTAAAAGCGAAGCGATTCGATTTATTAAAAATTAAAATTATTTATAAAAAAACCTCATGCAACAAACCACTTGACTGATTAGTCTTTAAATTTGACCCGTAAAAACAACAAATACCTTTCTAAAACGTAATAATGGTTCGACAATTTTGGGTAGCGTTTGAGCATTTTATGCGTACATTCCAAAGTCGGTCATCCTAAAATAACTCATAAATATGCAATTTTTATTTCCCACATTTTTATTTGCCCTCGCTGCTTTAACAATACCGATTATTATCCACCTGTTTTATTTCAGAAGGTTCAAAACGGTCTATTTTACCAATGTTCGTTTCCTCCGCGAGGTAAAGGAGGAAAGCTCCTCACGACGTAAATTGCGCAATTTGCTGGTGCTTTTGATGCGCTGTTTGGCAGTAGCATTTTTGGTATTTGCCTTCGCGCAACCGTTTATACCACGCAATACTGAGGGGGTAAAAAAAGGAGAGCAAGCGGCATCCATTTTTATAGATAACTCATTCAGTATGAATGCTTTATCTAAAGATGTGAGCCTCTTGGAAAAAGCTAAAATGAAGGCGCGGGAGATAGTACAAGCCTACTCGAACAGTGATAAATTCCAAATATTGACCAACGATTTTGAAGGGCGGCATCAACGTTTAGTATCGAAAGAAGAGGCGTTGAATTTTATTGATGAAGTAAAAATGACCCCCTCAGTACAAGAGCTTTCTAAGGTGCTGACGCGCCAAACTCAAGCCTTGAACACCAATAAATTAGCCAATAAAACATCGTTTATTTTATCCGATTTTCAAAAAAATATTACGGATTTAAATAATTTTAAAGACTCAACCATTGAGGTTAATCTGTTGCCACTCGCAGCCGTTCAAGAGAAAAATATCGCTATTGATTCTGCCTGGTTTGAAGCACCGATTCAAATGACGGGTCAAGCCAATCCGTTGGTGGTGCGTATTACAAATTATACAAATGAAAATGTTGAAAACGTCAAATTGAGCGTCAAATTAGATGGTCAAGAGAAACCCATCGGTTTATTGAATTTGAAAGCCAATTCGAGCAAAGAAGATACTGTCAATATCACTGTTTTGCGTACAGGTTGGCATGAAGCAGAATTAGCCATTACGGACTATCCTGTTCAATTTGATGACCATTATTTTTTCACTTTCAATGTACCATCCACTATTAACGTCTTAACAATAAATGATGCAGGAGAAAATCGTTTTCTCAATTCAGCGTTGCAAAGTGTGCGGAATTTTAGGGTGACTAATCAGCCGAGTGGCGGTGTGCAATATTCTCAATTTCCGACATATCAGATGATTGTTTTGACGGGTTTGTATCAAATATCGTCTGGTTTGGCGGCTGAGTTGAGTCAATATATTAAGAATGGTGGGAATGTCTTGGTTTTCCCAACAGGCTCGATAGATATGGCTTCTTACAGCAATTTTTTCAATAATTTACAATCCAACAATTTAAATTCGTTTGAAAATACGCCGCGCGAGGTCTCAAATTTGAATTTAGAAGAGTTTATTTTTAAAGATGTTTTCTCAAATAAAAATACCAATTTAAAATTTCCGTCTTCAACAGGCAATTATCGCCTCACGAATCGGAATGGTGAAAATATTATGACTTATCGGGATGGCTCCAGTTTTATGACGAAAAATAAAATCGCTCAAGGGCATCTTTACCTCTGCGCCGCTCCTTTGGATGATAAGTTTTCAACGCTCTCTCGCTCAGGCGAGGTGTTCGTTCCGATGCTTTATAAAATGGCGATTTCGAGTGCCAAAGAATGGAAAATTGGTTACACCATCGGCAAAGATGATTATATTGAAGCCGATTCAAAAGGTATTGCAGGCGAGACGTCTTATAAAATGCGTGGAGCAAAAGAGGAGTTTATTCCTGAACAACGCATCGTGGCAGCGAAGGCAATTCTGGGTGTGAAAGAAGGCATTAAAGACGCTGGATTTTACAGCCTTTTCACGCGCCCCGACTCTGCCCTCTACAAATTTGGTTTCAATTTTGACCGCCGTGAATCCGTTTTAGATTATTTTGACAACAAAGCTCTAAAGGATTTTACCAATAAAAATATCCAAATTTTTGATGAAACAGCGGAAGCTAATTTTACAGCCATCGTTGGAGAGAAGAATCAAGGCGTTTCGTTGTGGCGTTGGTGTGTTATTTTAGCCTTGCTTTTTTTAGCGGGAGAGACATTAATATTGAGGTTTTGGAAAGTGTAATTAGTTAATAATTAATTGAATATCAAATAGTTACGCATATTAATATAAAGTGTAGTAAGCATATTTTTTATTTATATACGCAGCTTGAAATATTTTATTTGTAAATTTTTTAAAACATTTATCTTTTTTAATTATTTTATTTCTTGTTTCGTGTAAACAAGAAATTGTTAGCTATGCTACTGATAACAATAAAAGATTGGAGGTAAAATCATCAACCCTGATTGGTGAAGATAATGCTACTTACAAGGCTTTTTTGGCATCTAAAGGTTACGAAGTTTTTAAAAGACATTTCTCTTCAAAAAAGTTTGGTGACATTAAACTTGTAAAGTTTAAAAATTCAAATTCATCCGCACTCGAAATTGAATTGAAGGAGAATTTTTTAAGATCAGGAAGCCAAGTTGAATTGATTGTAGGAATATCTGAAATTGACCCTACGCTTATGGTACCTGCCGTTATTGAAACAGAGTTAACACAAAGCAACAATACGTATAGTGGTAGTGGTAGTGGTAGTTCATAGTTAACGTATATTTTCGCAAAACGTTTTGATTCATTTATTTGATTCTGAACATGATTTTACCTCAAAATACTGAGGGGGTCATTTTCTAAAATTTTCATTTTCAGCAAAAAAAAAACGGGTTGTGCTTCTTGCACAACCCGCCACAACAAATTATAATCCCATGAACATATATCTTATACGATTACTCGTTTTGCTTCTCTAATCCTTAAAAAATCGCAGTAGGCAAGTCAAAGTTTTTTTGATTAATTATTTTCACGATGCCCGTCCAAAACGGACAAAATTCAAAGTGTTTGTTATAGTTTTCTCATAGTTCGTCTTCTGAAAGAAAACTATGCTTGTTCTGTTTTAAAAAAACATTAAGAACTTTTTCTTAAACTTTGGCTTGCCTGCGACAGCAAATTATAATCCCATGAACATATCCTTGAACACAGTACAAAAGTAAGATACCTTTTCTACCTGTGCAAAGACATTTTTTAGGTGTTGTGTGATATTTTTTTTAAATAATTATTAATTTTTATTATCTAAATAATTGATTATCAACAGTTTGTAAGACAACATTACAACTTTTTGTGAAAATAAAGTGATAAATAAATAATTTTTTTTTTAAATAAATAATTAAAAAATTATCATTTCTAAAAAAAATAATCTCTTCTAACAAAAAAATGGGCAAAAACACCACAATCGCCCTTATTAAATGTCATAAAGACATTTTTAGACGAGTGGCGTTTTTGCCCAAATAAACTTCAAATTTGAAAAATATATTATTTCACAGCTACAGCTTCTTTACCGTTTGCCTCTGTATCAGCCGTATTCATGATATTGGTCTGATGACGGATAGATTCTTGATGAATAGCACTCAATAACTGAATAACGAATTCGTCGCTCAACTCATGCTTACGACCTTTTTGAACCGCTGAATTCAAAATTTCATTCCAACGCTCAGGTTGTAAAATCGAGATATTGTTGCGTTTTTTATATCGTCCGATGTCTTCCGCCATTTGCATACGACGTCCCAACAGACTCAACAACTCATTATCCACATCGTCAATCCGAACGCGTATCGCTTCAATAGAATCCAAAAAGCCAGCATCAATTTCATCTCGGATTTTCAAACCATCGATGATTTCTTTATAGCGCTCAGGCACGATTTGTTGCTTGGCATCTGACCATGCTTCGTCTGGATTGCAGTGCACCTCAGTAATTAAACCATCGTAGTTCAAATCCATCATTTGTTGAGCCGTTTCAGCCAACATATGTCGATTTCCGCACATGTGAGAATTGTCTCCAATCATCGGAATTTCTGGATGGCGGCGCATAAATTCTATAGCAATTTCCCAAAAAGGTGGGTTGCGGTATTGGGTTTTAGCACCCGACGAAAAGCCGCGATGGATAGCCGCTAAACGGTGAATACCTGCTTTTTCAAGGCGCTCAAATGCACCAATCCACAATTCCAAATCGGGATTAATCGGATTTTTAACAATCACTGGAATATCGCAACCGCGCAATGCGTCAGCGATTTCCTGTACGCTGAATGGATTAACAGTCGTGCGTGCACCAATCCACAACACATCTACGCCATGTTTTAGGCACTCATATACGTGTTGAGCAGTCGCCACTTCTACTGTTGTTTTCAAGCCCGTTTCTTCTTTCACTCGGCGCAACCATTTCAACCCCTCAGTACCGATGCCTTCAAAACTGCCTGGGCGAGTACGTGGTTTCCAAATACCACTGCGGAACAAGTCCACATTGCCCTGTGCTGCCAGTCCTTTTGCTACGCTCATCACTTGCCCCTCAGTCTCAGCCGAGCAAGGTCCTGCAATGAGGAACGGACGGTTTTTTCTCTCAAAAAAAGATTTAATTTCCATTATATTTCTATTTTTATATTTGATAAAAAATTGATTTTCAATTAGTTATAACTTTACGAGGGTTTAAAACCCTCGTAAAGTTGTTGCATGTATTTTACACATTTAATTTTTAAAAGTTCTCGAATAAATCATCGCTACAATCACTGGCATAGCCCAAGTCATAGCTGCCCAACTGATGGGCGTAAAAGCATCGTGCAGTTGGTTTTGCTTAATAATAATGCCTATAAATGCCCAAACAACCGCCGCCCCAATAAAAAGATTTTTGAAACGAATAATAATCATACTTGCAGTAATGCCGCCGATGCCGATAAGTCCACCAGTCCAAAAAATGGCTGAAAAACCCATGCCTTGCCAGCCGATGCTCACGAGCCAAGTCGTCACGTTGGCAATGGTTGCGATGCAAATCCACCCCAAATATACGCCAAAAGCCGCTTTTAGCAGGGGTTTTGTAGGGGTTTCAGGTGCTATTTTTATCGAAATTACGATATTCAATTGTATTAAAGTGAAGAGAATACCGAGCATAACGATTATTGAAATCGCTAATAATTCGTGATGCCAAAGGAACAACCACGAGGCATTGAATAAGCAATTGACAATAAAAAGAGGGCTTAATTTTTCAATAGCTTCGTCTTTAGCTGTGTTTTTACCAATAAATTGCCAAACCATGACCGCAATCAGCAATGAATAAATCACGCCCCAAATCGCAAACGTAATACCTGCGGGTGCAAACTCATTGAAATTTTTATCTGAAATAACATTCGTTTTGATGCCATTAATGGGCAATGCATTCGCCATGTAATTGACAATTAAAACAGCCATTAAAGCCACAATATTCAAAATTTTCAAAGTAGTTGTTTTCAAATTTTCGTTTTTTTTAAAATTCTAAAATTAAGGTTTTCCCAAAGTCTAACTGAGTCCATTCAGCGCGTAATGCATTGATTTTCAATAAAATAGCCTCATATACTGAGGGGGTCAATTTTTCAAATTACTTCAAAATTCGCTTAATATCGTTGGCTTTTTCAATCATTTTATAAAAATCATCAAAATTGCGTTTGATTAAACACGAGCGCATAATGCTCAAAATATGGATATGCTCATCCAAAACATCCAGTACATTATCGCGGTTTTGCATAAAAATCGGAATCCAAGTGTCAGGATTCGATTTTGCCAAACGCACAGTAGAATTGAAACCACCGCTGGCTAATTCAAATATTTTATCCTCATCGCGTTCCTTTTCTAAAACTGTCAGTGCCAACGCAAAACTGCTGATGTGCGCAATATGCGATACATACGCCGTATGCACGTCGTGGCTTTCGGAATCAAGGTACACGATTTTCATTTTTAAAGAACTGTATAATTCCACCGCTCGCCGATGTGCCTCCGCACTGCTATCTTCAACATCGCAAAGCACGCAAGCTTTGCCTTCAAATAAATGCGGAATAGCGGCATCGGGTCCTGAAAATTCTGTACCAGCCATCGGGTGCGTAGCGATAAAATTAGCCCGTCTGGGATGGTCTTTAACAGCTTCTAAAATATTCACTTTTGTAGAGCCAACCTCCATAACTATTTGATTATCAACACTATCCAATATTTTTGGCAATATGTCCACCATCGTATTTACAGGTACTGCGACCAGTATAATATCTGCCTTTAGCACCCCCTCAGTAAAATCGACAATTTTATCAATCAAGCCCAATTCTAAGGCTCTTTTGGCATAATCGGCGTTTTTATCCACGCCCATTATTTCAGTCGCATACCCGTTTTCTCGCAAGCCAATTGCCAATGAACCACCTATTAAACCCAAACCGATAATCGTAATTTTCATAAATATTTCTGCTTCAATTATTCAAGATGTAAAAATATATTGACTTAAAAACATCGCCTGTAATTTTCTCTTTTTCAACCATTTCTACCAATATATCTCCATTAAAAACATAATTCGTTGAAACAGCATCCGCACCACTATCCAATAATTTGGTTTTAAATTTTATTCTGCCTTTATTATCCCAATCATTATAAAAATAATTATGAGTGGTTTTACCTTCAGTGATGTCGTATAAAATCTCCTCTACTAATTGTTTATTTTTATAAATATTTTTACTGATTGTATATTTTAATGTTTGGTCGCACCAATCATATTCACCTTTCATTGTCTCCAAATTATCTTGATTATAGACCATAAATAGCACCGTCCCCATTGGTTCTCCATCAATAATTGAAAATTTGAGGCAAGTATCCCCTCTCCACTCGTATTTTATGGTGTCCAATAGCACAATTTCATCTTGAATCCGACGAATATTGACTTCTTGAATCTTTTTATTTTGCTCATTATAGGTATATGAAATAGATGAAATGTCATCACTATTCACGCCCAAATAAGTTGTCTTTTGAACCAATCTTTGATTTTGATCAAAGACATTGCTCTCTTTGAAAGTCAATACATCATGCAAATTTTTAATTTTAAAACTATCTACCAAACCGAATTTATTGAAAAAATACTCTTGGGTATTGGTTTTTAAATCGCAATATGATTGCCCATCCGTTATAAAAGCATTTGAAGTACAGGTATTTTCGATTCTAATGATATCAATACCATTCTTCATAATGTAATCGCGCTCAAAGAAATCATGCTGATAATCCTGAGCTGTAAGATTGAAAATGCTGCTAAAAAAAATAACGATTAATGTGAGTTTGTTCATAGATCGAATGTTAAGAAATGATGAATTATAAATGATGAATGATGAATGAA
>JAYUUR010000601.1:0-7417 GCA_043754475.1 Saprospiraceae bacterium
AGTCTAATTTTGCGCCTTCAAAATTTAAATTTTCATCTTACTAATTCTCGAAATCTTAAAAATCCGTTTCAATTAGAAATATATGACAGTTTTAGAAGAAATCCACCGCCGCCGCACCTTCGGCATCATCAGTCACCCCGATGCGGGCAAAACGACTTTGACTGAAAAACTCCTCCTTTTCGGTGGTGCAATTCAAATAGCGGGTGCGGTCAAATCCAATAAAATAAAAAAACACGCCACCTCCGATTTCATGGAAATTGAGAAGCAACGGGGTATATCCGTAGCTACTTCCGTTATGGCGTTTGATTACAAAGGCTTGAAAATCAATATTTTAGATACACCTGGTCACAAGGATTTTGCTGAAGATACTTACAGAACTTTGACGGCAGTAGACTCGGTAATAGTCGTCGTGGATGTAGCGAAAGGCGTGGAAGAGCAAACCAGAAAGCTGGTCGAAGTGTCGCGTATGCGAAACACACCCATCATTGTTTTTATCAATAAATTAGACCGCGAAGGACAAGATGCTTTTGATTTATTAGATGAAATTGAGCAACAATTGGGCTTGCGAGCACGACCCCTCAGTTGGCCCATTGGTATGGGCAGTAGTTTTCAAGGTGTTTATAATTTATATGAAAAAAAACTCGTTCTTTTCCGTCCGCATGGCAAACAGGACGATGAAGTCATCATTATTGATGACCTCAACGACCCCGAATTGGATACCATTATCAACGAACGGGCTGCCGCAAAACTCCGTGAAGACGTGGAAATGGTAGAATCCATCTACGATAAATTTGATGCTCAAGCTTATCGCGACGGTAAAATACAACCTGTTTTCTTCGGCTCGGCGGTTAATAATTTTGGTGTGAAGGAGCTTTTGGATTGCTTTTGCGAAATAGCCCCTTCACCGTTGCCTCGATTTACAGAAGAAAGGGAAATCAAGCCTGAAGAAGACAAATTTTCAGGTTTTGTATTCAAAATCCATGCAAATATGGATCCTAAGCACCGCGACCGCATCGCTTTTGTCCGAATTTGTAGTGGTGTATTTGAGCGTGGAACTAAATATTTGCACGTCAGAAACAATAAACTCATGCAATTTTCTAACCCGACATCGTTCATGGCTGCCAAAAAAGAAGTGGTGGATGAAGCCTTCCCGGGTGACATCGTGGGCTTATACGATTCGGGTAACTTTAAAATAGGTGACTCGCTGACTGAGGGGGAGGTCTTGCATTTCAAAGGCATTCCGTCATTTTCGCCAGAGCAATTCCGCTATGTGAATAATACCGACCCTTTGAAAACCAAGCAATTTCAAAAAGGCTTAGACCAACTCATGGATGAAGGCGTGGCGCAGCTTTTCACAAGGGATATTAATGGTCGAAAGATAGTTGGAACGGTCGGTGCGCTTCAATTTGAGGTGATTCAATACCGTTTGAAACATGAATATACTGCCAGTTGCGATTACGAACCCGTTAATTTGTATAAAGCATTTTGGGTAAGTTGTGCTGATAAAAAAGCTTATGACGAATTTTATGACCGCCGCCGCCGCGATATGGCAACCGACAAACACGGTAATCCTGTGTTTTTAGCGGAATCCGCTTGGGCTATGCAAATGGCGCAAGAGCAGCATCCGAAGGTGCAATTTCATCTGAAGAGCGAGTTTTGATATTTATTTTTCACTCAACGTTTCCCCAATCCGATTAAAAATAGTAACCGTTAGAAAAATAGCTAAACCCGGGAAAACGACCATCCACCACGCTGAGGGATTATCTCTCGAAGCCGTCAGCAGCGAACCCCAAGTGACTTGCTCTATCGGCAATCCCAAGCCGCTGAATGTGAGGAAGGCTTCTAACAAAACGCAATTGGCAATACCGAATGAGACAGCAATTAAAATAGGGGTTAAAATATTGGGCAAAATATGTTTGGCTAAAATCCTAAAATCTGAGTAGCCTAAGGCTTGAGCGGACTCCACATATTCCAAATGTCTAACGCGTATAACTTCCCCACGTACGAGCCGCGCTAACGACATCCAACCTGTGAAACCGATGAATAATATCAATCCGAAAATGGACATGCGCCCAGTCACAGCTATCAAACCCAAGAGCCATAAAATAGTGGGTACGGCTTGTAGTACTTCTACTGAGCGCATGATGAGCATGTCAATAGGGATACTTACTTTTTTATTTAAACAAAATGTTTTATCAAAAAATTTATCTAATTTTTTATCTAAAATATTGATTATCAAATAAATACCAATAAAAATTAAAATTAATAAAATGAAATTGAGCTTTTGTTGAAAAAAAATAGTGGTGTAAAAAATAAAAAACAAGAGCATACCCCCCCTCAGTATCAAGCCTATTTTTGAGAGCCGAAAACGGTTATCGCCAAAATAACCGGCCACTAAACCCAACACTAAACCGATCAATAATGCAATGCCCATACCACCCATACCGACAGACAAAGCCGTTCGAGTGCCGGCAATTAAGCCCGCTAAAACATCTCGCCCCAAGAGGTCTGTACCCAACCAATGCCGATAATAAAGTGACAAAACGTCTTGTTGACTGAGGGGGCTAACGAAGTCCACATTTTTAGAATCTTGAGTAGAATAAGCGTAAGGAATGAGCGGCGGCAATAAAGTATGCCCTCGCTCCGCAGCCAGTATATTTTCGAAAATGGCAAGGACTATCAGAAATCCTAATAATCTAAACGACCATTTTGCGGAAGCATAAATTTTTGTAAATAATTGAAAATTAAGCACTTAAATATTTTAATTTAATTCTACTCTCGGATTTGCCCATTTATACAACAAATCCGATACTAAATTGCCGACTAAAACCATGACGGCACTGAGCATCAAAACGGCATAAACCACATTCCAATCCTGCTCACCGATGGCCTCATAAGCGACTCTGCCCATGCCTTTTATATTGAAAATATACTCCACAATGAATGAGCCTGTTATCAAGACCGGCAATAAATGCCCGAACAATGTTATCAACGGGAAAGCCGCATTTTTGAAAGCATGATGCGTCAAAATACGATGCCAAGCCAAGCCTTTTGCGCGCGCCGTTCGGACGTAATCAAGTTGCAGATTTTCAAGCATCGCGCCTTGCAATTGCCTTGCAATAATGGCTATCGGATGGATTGTCATGCATAAAATAGGTAAGATTAAACGCCCAATATTAGATGCAAAAAATTCTAAAAATGACCCCTCAGTATAGAGGTCTGATAAGCCCGCCGAAGGGAAAATTTTCATGCCATACTGAGGGGTCGTCAGAAAGCGCAAAGCCATGAGCGCGACCCAAAATGTAGGCAATGAATAAGCAGCAAATAGGCTTCGCATGAGCCATTTGCCGCTGGATTTATTTTTATTGGCTGCTGTAAAAATGCCAATTGGAATAGCGATAAAATAGGATAAAATAATCGCTAAAAGGCTCATAATCAATGTAATACTGAGGGGTCGTTGGATTTTATCCATGATGGTTTGACCATCATTAGCCGCTCCAAAATTGCCTGAAAGAGAGCTTATGAGCCAATGGTGATATTGATTATCGAAACCATACCAATGTGCCGTTGGGATAAACAATTTATAGCGCGTCGGCTGATTTTTTACTGCATTATAAGTGTTGAAAATGTCTTTGATTTCCTTTGTAAATACGCCTTTTTCAACAGCCGTTTGATGGATTTCATTTAAGATAAAAACAATTTTTTCGTCGTCATCTTGAATCAATAATTGTTGAACATTGGGTTTGAAATTAAGGCTATCATTCTCATTTAATTTTAATAAAAATGCCTTGATGGATTGATGAAATTCAAGGATTTTATCCCAATTACCATATTTTTTTATGAGGTCTTCAGCAGCGATACGCTGGTCTTTTCGTGGGATTGAATAGAGATTTTTAGGGAAAGCTTGGGCTGAGAAAGTAGCATAGAAAATGGGTTTATCCAAGCCCAATTCATGAGCTTTTCGCTCATATATTTTATCAGAAAAACCTTTATTTGAGTTGGATTCGGGATTGATTTGCAGTTGATTTTCGACTGGGTCGCCCGGGGTCATTTTGCTCAAAGCGAAGACAATTACGGAGATAACCAACATGGTTGGAATGAAAAACGCAAGCCTTCGGAGGGTATATTTGAGCATTGGGAATGATGAATGATGAATGATAAATGATGAATTTTTTATTATAATCTATTGGTAATCAATTAATTAATTATAATAAAAAACTATCACTTTATTTCATTTCCATGAATTTAAATAGTATTGGGGTTGTGTAATTTGGACAAAAAAATTTGAAAAACTTATTACACAACCCCACAATATTATATATAACTTATAGCCTCATTTACTGAGGGGTACTAATTAGATTTTAATTTAAAACTGCTCGGCACAAAACCCGGACGCCGCGCTACGATTGCCGTATTAAATCGCTTGTTCACAGCGATGCGCTCTTGACGCGCGAATAGAAAAACGGCAGGTTGTTCATCATAAAGCAGGGCTTGAAATTGCTTGTAGAGGGCATTGCGTTTTTCTTCATTCAGTTCGCTGCGAATTTGTTCAATCAAGGCATCTGCTTGTTTGTTTTCAAATTGAAAGCGATTGCCACCATCTAAGGTATTGCTTGATGAAGCCCACATTTGCTTAGGGTCATCAATGACGGGCGGATAATTGAATGAATTGATAAACATATCAAAATCGCGTTTTTTCAAGTTTTCCATCATGATTTTGGCATCCAATGGCTCTAAATTCACTTTCACGCCAATTTTTTTACCATTTTCTTGAATCATCAAACCCATATTTTTAGCCGCATCATTGTTGGCTGCGAAAACATATTTAATTGCCATCTCCATTTTTTTACCGCCTATGCTTTTATCTATCGTGCTATCGCCGTTGGTATCTTTCCAACCGGCTTCTGTGAGGAGATTTTTAGCGGTTTCAATATTCAATTCTATGGGTTTCAAATCTTTATTATAGTAAGCGCGTTGAGGTATGTAAGGCGAAGCAGTCGGTTCACCAAAGCCGCCTGCCAAGGTTTTGATGATGGCATCGACATCAAAGAGGTGAGCAATGGCACGGCGCACGCGTTTGTCATTGAGCTTAGGATTTTTACAATTATAGCCAGCATAAACGACAGATAAAGCAGGAACAGCCGCAAATTCATATTGGGCAGCCATCTTTTCATCTTTTTTCATGGTGTTAAAATCCTTTGGAGGGATTGTACCAACAGCATCCAATTCGCCATTTTGCATCATCGAAACGGCAGCAGCAGCCTCTTTGACGGGTTTATAAACAATTTGTTGAGGATTGGCTGCCAAAATAGGATTTTGAGCGACGAGTTTATCACCCCACCAATTGTCTTTTTTCTTCAAAACGATGCTTTGACCTGATACCCAATTATCAAACGTGTATGCACCGCTACCAATAATGCCCTCTTTTTCACGAGAGAATTTAACCGCTTGAAAAGCCGTTGCAAATTTGGTTAAGGCTTCATCGGCTTTCTTCGCCGTATCTTTTAAAGACGCCGTCAAATCAGTGATGGAGTAAGCTTTCATGACCCCCTCAGTATCATACACATATTCAGGTATCAAAGGCAGCGTACCCGTGCCCGCTTCAGATAAAATGAAGCGTTTATCGCTATAAATCGTGAATTTCTTAGGATTTTGAGGGTCAATCACGATGTCTTTTATAAAATCAATGCTGCTGCGATAATCGGATGCACCGACAGCTTTATTAAAAACGGCTTTCACGGTGAAGACATAATCGGCTGCCGTGATTGGCTTGCCATTATCCCAGATGGCTTCGTCTCGAATTTCGTAAGTGTAAGCACTACCGCCTTGATATTTACCCGTATCTATCAAAGATACTGAGGGGCGGCTTTTGGCAATTACTGGAACAAGGTCGAGGGTTTGAGGGTCAAAATCAAGCAGCGATAGAAATATATTATTCATCACTTGCATGGCATTTGCCTCTTCGGTTGTGAGCGGATTGAGTCTTTCAGGTTCGCCTGTCAAGCGGACAGTAACAATATTGCCCCGTTTGTCCGTATCGTTTTTACAAGACATGAAAACGACTAAACATAATAGAGAAGACAAAAGGGCTGTCGTAAAGAGTTTTCTATTCATAGCGATTATGGTTTTATTTTTTCAGAAAAAAGAATGATTAAATGTAGAAAAAATTTCGTGTCAAATATACGTCTTTCATTGAATAATTTTTTTTTACATAGTTAAATTTAAGAAGATGTGCGGACGGAGAAGCCAAAAGCCAACACATTTTAAAAATTGGTATAATTATTTCATTTAATAAATAAAAATATATTATACTACCATGAATTATAGACAATTTATTTCCTATCTCTCCATTCTTGCATCTTTTTCGGTACAAGCTCAAACGACTGCGGTTAAAGCTGATACACAATCTGCCATCAATAATTCGATTTCGGCTACAAATGTTTCTCAAACTGGGAATCAACGACAATCAGTAATGCCCAATAATAATCAGAACGGCAATGTCGAAATCAAAAATGTGAAAGTCCTGAATGGCGATAAAGACGATTTTGCACCGATGTTTTTTGAAAACGGTTTGCTTTTTTGTTCCAATAGTCGAAAAGTAAAAAAAGGTACTGATATGGATAAAGTGCCCGATGATTTGAACCTTAAATATGCCGCTTTTGATTCAACAGGTAAGTTGAATAAACCGTCTTCATTTGGAAAACGAACTAATTCCAAGACCCATGAAGGTCCTTCGTGCTTCACAACGAATGGCGATACGATGTTTTTGACGCGCAATATGTCGAAAGGTGGGATTGATAAAAAGAGTAAAAATGGCTTGTTTACCTTGAAAATATACCTCAAATTCCGTGATTCGTTGGGTTATTTTGTAGGCGATAAGTTATTGCCTTTTGAATTGGAAAATTATTCCTATTGCCATCCGGCACTCTCTGTTGATGGCAAAAAGTTATATTTTTCATCGAATATGCCCGGCGGTTTTGGTGGTATGGATTTGTACATGATTCGTAAAATGAATGATACCACATGGTCAGCTCCCATTAATTTAGGGGCGAGAGTGAATACGGCTCTCAATGAAGTTTTTCCCAATATTTCTAAAGATGGTATTTTATATTTTGCATCCAATGGTCAGCGTAAAGGCAAGGGTGGCTTGGATATTTATAGCCTTGAGGTGGATAAAAGAACGGCTACTACTATTTCGATGGGTGTACCGTTCAATACTGAGGGGGATGATTTTGGTTTGATGTTTTTACCGAATGATAATAAAAAAGGCTTTTTTGCTTCTAATCGAGTAGGCGGTTCAGGAGGAGATGATATTTATGAATTTGAAATTAAAGATTAGAGGCTTTTGTTTAAATTTAAAATTTATTTAATTTATAAAGATTATTTTTTCAATAGTTTATATAAAAAACGGCGTGAT
>JAYUUR010000602.1:0-2520 GCA_043754475.1 Saprospiraceae bacterium
TCCGTTTTTGTTTACGAAGTCATCAAAGCGTATGGCGGCACGGAAGCATTTTATGGCGATTTTTATATCAATTCCGTTTGCCCTTTGGGTTTTACAAAACGGAATGAAAGAGGTAGAGATGTCAATTATAATTATTACGATAGTCCTAAATTGACTAAAGCCGTTTATGATTATATCGTCAATAATATTGAAACCTTATTGAAAATGGGGTTTGAAAAAGACGTTTGTTTTTGTCTCGGCACAGGTAAAAATGTGCAATTTTTAAGGAAACTTAATGAGAAACACCGCTTTTTTGATAAAATAATTGCTTTAGAACATCCTCGCTTTGTTATGCAGTATAAGTCAAAACAAATGGCAGATTATGTGAATTTGTATGTTGAAAAATTAAGCCTACAATAAAAGTTTAAAAATATTTGCAATTTTAAAAAACAAACCTATCTTTGCACCGCCTTACAAGAAAAGGTTGTTTTTAATACAAAAAGGGAGTTTAGCTCAGCTGGTTCAGAGCATCTGCCTTACAAGCAGAGGGTCGGGGGTTCGAACCCCTCAACTCCCACAAATATAAAAAGCTGATAATCAATGTTTTATACATAGTTATCGGCTTTTCTGTTTTATTGATTAAAAGGTTGTAATTATTTAGCACTGCCGTAAGCAGTATTTAAAAGAAGTAAAAAAAGCTATTTACTCGCGCTGTATAAACGTACTGAAAAAGGAACTATCCCTGTTGCCGATATCCACAGTGTAAAAGAACAATGGCAGAAACTTTGTCAAATGTCTTCAATGAACTCAAAAAATTAGCGGAAAACCTTTGCTATTATGTCGCACCCTTTGGGTGCTAAACAATTACGAATAATAAATAAATAAAACTGATATTTTCTATCTTTTCATAGATAAAATCTATTTTATATGAATTTACAACAATTAGAATATATAGTGGCTTTGGACGCTTGCCGTCATTTCTCAACCGCGGCGGAAAAGTGTTTTGTCACACAACCCACTCTCAGCATGATGGTTCAGAAGTTGGAGGACGAGCTAAATGTTAAAATATTTGATCGAAGCAAACAGCCCGTAGTGCCTACCGAAGTCGGGAAGGCTATTATTGAACAAGCCCGCCAGATATTGAACGAAACGCTGCGGATGCGGGAAATTGTGAGCACGCATAAAGAAACGCTTGAAGGTGAGTTGCGATTAGCCATTATTCCGACACTTGCGCCTTATCTGATGCCGCTTTTTTTGAAAAAATTTGCGGAGCGATACCCCTCAGTAAAATTGCATATTTCGGAGATGACGACTGAAAATATCATCTCAAAACTCAAGCAATCTGCCCTCGATGTGGGCATCATGGCGACGCCTACGCAGGATAAAGACCTTTTTGAAAACCCATTATTTTTTGAAGAATTTGTCGTTTATGCTGCTAAAAATGAAAGCATTTTGTCAAAACGCTATTTATTGGCTAATGATATTGATGTGCATCGGTTGGTTTTGCTTGAAGAAGGGCATTGTATGCGCTCTCAAATGATTAATTTATGTGAATTGAAACAAGCGACAGGCATGATAAACAACGTTTTTTATGAGGCGGGGAGCATCGAAACGCTTAAAAACATGATTGAAATTCATTCGGGTGTTACCATTTTGCCTGAACTCTCTCTAAGCAATATGACTAAAGAGCAACTTAAATTAGTGCGTTTTTTTAAAAGCCCTGCGCCGGTGCGTGAAATCAGTTTGGTGACACATCGAGCTTTTGTAAAACAACGGTTGATTGGGGTATTAAAAGCAGCCATTATTGATAATTTACCTGAAAATTTGTTGAAAAATAAGTCTAAACAAGTGATTTCTATCTCCAAATAATGCTTACTCTAATACTTCTCCTTCAATCTCTAACTTTTCGGGCTTACGTTGTCCTTTGATCCAGACGGACAATTTCTTTCTGAAATACCCACTTTTTGCAGCATCGTAAGTAACCGTAATTGTGCCTGTTTTGCCTGCTACAACGGGTTCTTCCTCCCAATCGGACGCTGTGCAACCGCAGTCCGCTCTAACATTGTCAATCAAAATCGGCGCATCAGAAATGTTTTTAAATTCAAAAATATGCGTCACAGGCTTACCCCTCAGTATTTCGCCGAAATCATAATCGGTGGGCGTTGTCCAAGTAATTTTCGATGTATTTATTGCAACAAATTGTGTTAAAATAATTAGAACAGAGAGCATACTTTATAAATTTTAATTTTCAATAAAAAATTGAATAGTAAAATTAAAACGCATGATGCTTGAAAAGATTTTAATTTTGCACTTTAAAAATCTTAAATCTATTCTTTAACAATTTAAATTTGAAAATCATGTTTGGCAATTTATTAGGCGATTTTGAAAAAAAACAAAAAGAAATGATGGAACAAGCGGAAGCTATCATCGTCACAACCGAAACTCAAGGCGTGAAAGTGACTGTTAATGGAAAAAAAGAAATAGTCAATATTTCGGTTGACCCCTCAGTATTGAGCGACAAAGAGCAACTTGAAGACCTTT
>JAYUUR010000603.1:0-7403 GCA_043754475.1 Saprospiraceae bacterium
AATCTTATGATGTCAATGTCGGCACTAATAATAAATTTGTACCAGGCGGTGTTTCTAACATTGAAGTAAAATTTAGAAATATGACGGCAAACCCAAGCGATTCATTAGATGAAGTCAGTGTTAAATTGCCTTCTGGTATCACTTATAGACCTTATACTTCAACCGCTATTGCACCTGCAACTTGGATGCCGGGCGAACCAACCATTCGCAACATAGGTGGCATACAAATTTTGACATGGTTTCAACCGACTAATCTTTTACAAAATGAAGAAGCCACTTTGAGTTTTGCTGTTAATACTGCTGACACTTTGCCTTGTACTGGCGCATTGGATATGGCATTATCGACTTTGGCTTTGAAAGATTTGGTTTGTGTAACCAATGCTTCTGTTTGTAGAACGGAGATTATCACGACTTCAAACGGTGAGCATTATTACAGCGTACCCCTCAGTAGAGAAGCGATTACGATGGTTTCTGACTTCGTCATTAATGCTAATAGTATTTTTGCGGTTGCAGGTGATACCATTTTGTTAGCAGGATTGGATGCACAAGCGTATAAATGGACAGATATTGACAATAATGTTGTTTTAGGGACTGATTCTGTTTTAATATATGCACCTAATAGACCTGTTGCCAATATTTCACTTAAATATGGCAAAACAGGTGGTTGTTTGGATTCCGCTAAAGTTAGAATTTTATGGAGTGCTACACCAACTGATACAGTTCCACCTACTTTTGTTACGGTTGATACTTTATTGACGGGTAAAAAAAGTGGTGATACATTGACGTCATTTAACTGTAACAACCCCATTTATTTTACTTTAAATAGCGTTAAAATCACTGATAATTTAGATACTAAACCAACCTTGACTTTGGATTCAACTATTGTCAATGGTAATTGCCCTGTAGATGGCTATCTAACTTTGAAAACTTATACTTGGACAGGTCGCGATAGCTTAGGCAATACGAGTATATTCAGAATATTTATCAAAATAACGGATAATACGCCGCCCATTTTAAATGGTGTACCAAACGATATTATTATCAGCCAATTGGACAATATTCCAAATGCCAACGTCACGGCAACGGATAATTGCACCAGCATTACCCTCACACCAAGCCTAATATTTACAGGCATGAATGGCAACGACAGCGTATTTGTTCGCCAATGGATAGCGACTGATGCCTGTGGAAATATGACAAGAGATTCTCAAATCATTGTCAAACGTGGTTACAGTACCCCCTCAGTATCAGAGCATCGAGACACCATTTTAGTAGGTGATACGGTCGTTTATTGCTTGAGTAATTTAAACATTCCTGGAAATATCAATAACATCGTCAATATTTGCCCGACTACTTCAAATCGCCATGTGTCATATACTTTTGATGCATCTAACTGCTTGATTATGAAGGGTTTAAGTGTTGGTGTTGATACAGCTTGTTTAACCATTTGTACAGATAGCAGCTATTGCGTGCAAGTGAAATTTATTACTGATGTAAGAGTGTCCATAGTTGATTCTGTCAAGGTTACAGTGGAAATAGGGAAAAGCGATACGGTCTGTTTGAAAACAACGGGCTTGAAAGGAACGACTTTCACAGTGACGAATATATGCGCCGATACTACTAATAAAACAGTTGAATACACTGTCTATAACACCACTTGCATCATCATCAAAGGTGTGCTTGCTGGCACTGTAAAAAGCTGTTGGGTAGTTTGTGATTCCACAGGTAGATGCGATACCACTATTATTACAACAAAAGTAAACCCACCTAAAAATGATACAGTGCGAATGACCATTAATACAGGAAAAAATAATACTATTTGTTTGAAAACAAGTGGATTGGTCGGTAAGAATTTCACTCTGACTAATACTTGCTCTAACCCATTGAATACATCAGTCGGTTATGAAATTATCAAAGACTCTTGTATTGTCATCAAAGGATTGGCTTCGGGTACTGATAAAAGCTGTTGGACTTTATGCGATTCAACGGGTAAATGCGTAACCACTATCATTTTCACTACTATCACAGACCCCTCAGTAATTAACCGTTCTGACACCGTTTTGATAGGAAATAGTGTTGTTTATTGTTTAAGTCAATTGAATTTCAAGGGAAAAATTAAGACAATTTTAAATAATTGCTTTTTAACTTCAAATCGTAACGTCACTTATACTTTAAATGCTGCTAATTGTATCGTCATGAAAGGTATCAGAATTGGCACTGATACAGCATGTTTTACAGTTTGTACAGATTCGGCTGAGTGCAAAACCGTTAATTTATATACGACTGTGCTGCCTAATAATGACTCAATTAATGTGGTTGTGAATGTAGGACAATCTGATACAATTTGTTTTAAAATGAATAGACCGCATACAATGCCGATACGCAATATTTGCCCCGATTCGACATTGATTGCCGTTCAATTCCAAACATTAGGAGATACCTGTGTTATTATAAAAGGTGTAACTGTTGGAAAAGGCAAATCTTGCTGGGTTATCTGCGATACATTAGGCGTTTGCGATACTATTATTGTGAATGTAACAGTTGGTGGAGCATTATTGCCGATTGCTGAGGATGATACAGCGAGTACATTGATTAATACGATGGTAACGATTCAAGTGCTTCAAAATGATACAATTAATGGTAAATTGAATAAAATTACTTTGATGACTGAACCTCGATATGGTACTGCGGTGCTTAAAGACGTCAATGGTCAATGGCATGTGGAATATTCGCCGAAAGAAAATTTCTGTAGCTCAAAATACATAGATGAATTTATGTATGAAATCTGTAATGACAATGGCTGCGATATGGCGATGATTCGAGTGAAA
This sequence comes from Saprospiraceae bacterium, assembly GCA_043754475.1. Classification (GTDB taxonomy): domain Bacteria; phylum Bacteroidota; class Bacteroidia; order Chitinophagales; family Saprospiraceae; genus JAAFJT01. The sequence goes on from JAYUUR010000603.1 coordinate 2,829, forward strand.
ACAATATGCGATGGATTGGTCATATACAATGGTTTTACACCCAATGGCGATGGTAAAAATGACTTTTTCACAATAGATGGCTTAGAAAACTTCCCGAATACTCGTATTATTATTTACAATCGGTGGGGTAATGAAATTTATGAAGATGGCAATTATCAAAACAATTGGGGTGGTACTTGGAATGACATGTTAGTGCCAGATGGTACATATTTCTATCAAGTCATTTTAGAAAAAGGTGATATTTATAGTGGTTATCTACAAATTCATCATTAAATCGGAGTAAATAATGTTTTAAATACATTTTGTTGTCGAAGGCTATTTTAAAAGTGAGAGCTTTTAGGGTAGCCTTTGATTTTTACCCCCTCAGTATTTTTAATGAATTTGACCAAATGAGAGTAACTTTTTCAATAAAATATATTTTGACTTTTTCTTAACACTTCGTTTCAATACAAAAACTTACTTTTGCACCAAGTTTTTTAGAACATATTTAAATCAAAATTAGTTATAAAATGAAAAAAATTCTCTTGACTTTTGCAGCCATCACAATATCTGTTGCAATGTTTGCTCAAAATTTAAAAAACAATATGGATTCAGTTAGTTACAGCTTGGGTGTGCTGTTTGCCCAAAACTTCAAAAACGGCGAAAAACTCAACATTGATGCCAACGCAATGGCAAAAGGTTTTCAAGATGCCGTAGCAGGTACAGAAACCATCAAGGTTGAACAAGCCAATCAGCTTTTCAGCCAATTTATGGCTAATCAAAACAAGTCGAAATATACAGCCACTCTTGAAAAAGGTGCCAAATTCCTTGAAGAAAATGGTAAACGCCCGGGTGTGAAAACCACCGCAAGCGGCTTGCAATATGAGGTTATGAAAGAAGGAACGGGTGAAATGCCAAAGGCAACTGATAAAGTGACTACGCATTATCATGGTACTTTACTCGATGGAAAAGTTTTTGACAGCTCTGTCAATCGTGGTCAGCCAATTGATTTCCCTTGCAATGGCGTTATTCAAGGCTGGCAAGAAGCCCTTCAATTGATGAAGGTCGGTTCAAAATGGAAACTTTTCGTTCCTTACAACTTGGCTTATGGTGAGCGTGGTGCAGGTGGTGACATCGGACCATATGAGACACTTATTTTTGAAGTTGAATTGCTCAAAATTAATTAGTTATAACTATGACAATTAAAAAATCCAATTCTAAACCATATTGGTGTGTAATGGGACACAGATGAGACTGATGCGACAGATTTTTATCTGTCATTCAGTAGGAATCTCTTTTGCTTTATTTGAGAAATTTAAAGTAAAAATTGGCTATCTTATAAAAAAAATGGCAAAAAGAGATTCCTAACTGAATGACAAAAAAAAATCAGTCGCATCAGCCAAATCTGTGTCCCATTGCTCTAATCTTAATTTTAGAATCTTAAAATGCGTATTGACATCCTTTCTGCCGTACCCGAACTTTTAGAAAGCCCATTCAAACACTCCATCTTGAAAAGGGCTGAGGAGAAAGGTTTGTTTCAAGTACACGTCCACAATCTCAGAGACTATTCAACAGGTAAACATAAACAATTGGATGATTATCAATTCGGCGGCGGTGCGGGCATGGTGATGCTCATTGAACCGATCGCCAAATGTATCAACCATCTCAAATCTCAACGCCACTACGACGAAATTATCTTCATGACACCCGACGGTGAGCATTTTAATCAACCGATGGCGAACCGCTTATCTATGCTTCAAAACATCATCATTTTATGCGGACATTATAAAGGTGTGGACGAACGCGTACGCGAGCATTTTATTACGATGGAAGTAACGGTGGGTGATTACGTACTCTCGGGCGGCGAATTACCAGCGGCTATACTGACGGATGCTATCGGTCGATTAATACCAGGCGTTTTAGGCGATGAAACTTCTGCATTATTTGATTCGTTTCAAGACAACCTTTTAGCACCGCCGGCTTATACGCGTCCCGCTGATTATGAAGGATGGAAAGTGCCTGATATTTTATTGTCAGGACATGAAGCGAAGATAGCCGATTGGCGTTTTGAGCAATCTATGAAGCGAACAAAGGACAGGCGACCCGATTTATTAAAAGATTAATTAACTGTTAATTTTAAAATAAAATGAACCCCCCTCAGTATAAAAGTGTTTTTTTATTAATTTTGTATTAAATTTCATCCTTTTAAAATAATAAAAAACGAATAGCAATGAAAAATGTATTTAAAAGCTTGGCTCTCATAAGTGTAATAACTTTAGCTTTTGCTTGTAAAAATGATCCGTCAGCTTCTTCAAACACAGTAGGTGCGGCTTCTATGTCAGCAGCTACGCCTAATAACAGTGAGCAACCAAAGACTGATGCCGCAACGGTTGCCGCTACGCCTACTGCAACAGAGGCAACGCCAACTACTGCAAAATCAACTGTCGAACCAGTTACGCCTAACGCTACGCAAGTTACTCCATCAAGTCAAAACCCGAGCAGTAAAGCAACTGGTAAAGTAACATCCATCAAATTTGATGATATGAGCTATGATTGGGGTAAGATGAAAGAAGGCGATAAAATGACGCATCTCTTCAAATTTAAAAATGTAGGCAACGAAGATCTAATCATCAGTGATGCACGGGGTAGCTGCGGATGTACAGTGCCTGAGTGGCCTAAAGAACCTATAAAGGCGGGTAAAACAGGCGAAATCAAAGTCATTTTTGATTCTGCTCATAAAAATGGTCCTCAAAGCAAGACTGTTACGCTTACAGCAAATACAGACCCTGCCAGCGTCGTTTTGATGATTAAAGGTATCGTGGATGCTAAGGAAGAGACTAAAACAAATTAAGATTAAGTCAAAATTTAGCTTGATAAATTGAGTTAAATTTCGTTTTATAACGTGCCTTTCCAGAAGTATTGAACTTTTGGAAAGGCATTTTTTTATAAAAATTAAAATCTGCTTCTTTTATTCCTAATAATGTCTAATTTCAAACCTCAATTATTTTATAACAGAATCACAACCAAATTATGACGTCTCAATTATCGCCACAACTTATTCTTTTTATTCTCATCGGTTATTTTCTGATGTTGATTCTCATTTCATATCTCACGAGCAGAGGTTCTTCGGATAATCATTCTTTTTTTATGGCAAAACGCCAATCGCCTTGGTATTTAATAGCAATTGGTATGATTGGCACGTCTATTTCAGGTGTCACTTTTATTTCTGTACCGGGTTGGGTCGAGGCACGGTCTATGTCATATATGCAAACGGTGTTTGGTTTTTTACTTGGTTATACCGTTATTTCCTTTGTTTTGATGCCGATGTATTATAAATTGAACCTCATTTCTATTTATACCTACCTTGAAAAAAGGTTCGGTACGGCGTCTTACAAAACAGGTTCTGCTTTTTTCCTTTTATCTCGAACGATTGGCTCGGGCTTTCGGTTGTATTTGGCAGCGATGGTGATGCATCAATTTGTCACCTCTCCATTTGGCATTCCTTTTTGGCTGACAGTCGCTATTACCATCGGTTTGATATGGTCATATACCTTTAAAGGCGGTGTCAAAACCATTATTTGGACAGATTTAATCCAAACCCTTTGCCTCATAACGACCCTTGTCATGACCCTTTATATTATTGGCGATAGGTTAGGCTTGGATATAGGTGGCATCGTTCGCACTGTAAGTGAATCACCTAAATCTCAGATTTTTTTCTTTGAAAACGGATGGGGTGATGCGAAAAACTTCTTCAAACAGTTCCTTGCGGGAGCGAGTATTTGCATCGTTATGTCCGGACTTGACCAAGACATTATGCAGAAGAATTTGACTGTGAAAACACTGAGGGGAGCGCAAATCAATATGATGAGCTACGGAGCACTTTTAGCATTTATCAATTTATTGTTTCTTGTTTTGGGGATTTTATTATTTATGTATGCTAAACAAAACGGTATTGCAATTCCTGTCGTGAATGGCACGCCCCGTACTGATTTATTATTCCCAACGATAGCATTGAACTACTCGACACCACTTATCGGTGTATTATTCTTTTTGGGATTGTTGGCATCCACGTATGCCAGTGCGGATTCTGCTTTAACATCCCTCACCACAGCCTTTTGTATTGACTTTTTAGGTTTTCAAAAGAAAGAAACCCAAGAGGAAAAGACGCATACGACCAGAACATTGGTGCATCTCGGTTTTTCAGTTTTGCTATTTTTTATCATCATTTTGTTTTACATTATCAATGATTCGTCTGTCATTGAAGCCATTTACAAGGCGGCGGGCTATACTTATGGACCTCTTCTCGGCTTATTTGCTTTTGGTTTTTTAACTAAAAAGAAAATTAGAGATCACCTTGCACCCTATATTTGCATCGCATCACCCATTCTCACTTATATCATCAATCAAAATTCAGAGGCGTGGTTCAATGGCTATATATTTGATTTTGAAATACTGATTTTGAATGGACTTATCACTTTCGTAGGACTTTGGGCTATTTCAACCAATGAAAAATTAGAGGATTTTCATTGAATTATAGGTAATGGGTAATAAGTAATGAGTAATAATTTACCCATTACTTATTACCCATTACCCATA
>JAYUUR010000604.1:0-2513 GCA_043754475.1 Saprospiraceae bacterium
ACTGTATTGGAAACTGCTACATCTTCATTTGTCGAAACAGCATCATTCACTGCAATCGGTGCATCATTGACAGCATTAATTGTAATGGTCAAAGTTGCCGTATCGCACGCACCGCTTGGGTCGCATGTTTTATAATCAACACTCACCACACCGTTGTAATTATTCGCAGGGGTGAATGTATATGTTCCATCAGCATTGAAAACCAAAACTCCCTCAGCAGCAGGCACACTTGTAATCGCTGTGAATGTCAAGACTGACCCCTCAGTATCCGAGTCATTTGTAGCAACTGTTCCACTTGCAGCTACATCTTCTGATGTCGAAACAGCATCATTCACTGCAATTGGCGCATCATTGACAGCATTAATTGTAATGGTCAAAAGTTGCCGTATCACATAAACCGCTTGGGTCGCATGTTTTGTAATCCACACTCACAACACCATTGTAATTAGCCGCTGGTGTGAAAGTATATGTTCCATCAGCATTGAAAACCAAAACACCTTGCGCTGCCGGTACGCTTGTAATCGCTGTGAAAGTTAAGGCAGAACCTTCAATATCGCTATCATTTGTAGCGACTGTATTTGAAACTGCTACATCTTCATTTGTCGAAACAGCATCATTCACGGCTACTGGTGCGTCATTCACTGCATTAACTGTAATCGTTAATGTCGCTGTATCGCACAAGCCGCTTGGGTTACATACTTTATAATCTACATTTATTACACCGTTGAAATTGGTTGCGGGTGTAAATGTGTATGTACCGTCATTATTCAAGACTAAAACACCTTGTGCAACTGGAATACTCGTAATCGACGTGAAAATCAAACTTGAAGTTGGTACTCCTGGGTCAATATCATTTGTTGCTACTGTATTGGATACAGGTGTATCTTCATTCGTTGAAACTGCATCGTTGAATGCTAAAGGTGAACAATTAGCAGGCAGTGTAATATCTATTGTTGAAGTATCACTACATGAAGTATTTGTTACAATTAAGGTAACTGTTTGAGTTGTATTGATAAAAGAAGGATGCGTAAAATCCGCAATAAGCAATGTATCAGGTGAGCCAACTGCGTTTACACGTATAGCATTTATAGGCAAATACCATGTAAATGTTTCAGTTGGAAAAGGTCCAGCAGTAGCTGCTATTTTAACACTATCCAACTCAGAACAAATAACAGGCGTAACACCAACACAAGAAGGGCTTGTTAAAATAACAGGATTTAAAGTATAAACAACCTCACAACCCGATACAGTATTGCGTAATTTTATATTATAGCTGCTATCTCTTAAGCCTATAAAAACATTAGAAGACTGCCAAGTTGAACCGCCATTGATTGAATATTCTAAATTTGAACCTGTAGCAGTTATTGTAATATTGCCATCATTGGGTATAGGGCATGTACTTGCCGTAGGGTTGTTTGAACTGACATTTGAAATTGAGGGACCACAATCTGAATCCGCACAATCTATGAAGCCATCGCCATCGTCATCAATACCGTTGCTACAATTTTCTATACAAACTGATATAGACGTTGATATGGTCGTGGCACTTGAAAAAGCATCCGAACAAGAACCTCCACTGTTAACGACTGCTCTATATTGTTGATTATTAACAGCATTTGTAAATAGATATGATGTTGATGTACTTGTAATATCTGTCCATGTTGAACCGCCGTTTGTAGAGGTTTGCCATTTGACTACACTACCTGTGTTGCCGCTTAATGAAATAGTACCGCTGTTAGTTGTACTGCATAATACACTGCCGGAGTAGGAAGTTGTACCACCTACCGAAGGCGTTATACAAGCACATGAAGCAGGGCTTGTAGTAATAGTAATGGCACTTGAATTGGCATCTGAGCAGCTTGTGCCATTATTCACAACTGCCCTATATTGTTGATTGTTTGCTGCGTTTGTAAAATTATAGGTCGTTGTTGTATTGGCAATATCTGTCCATGTAGCTCCAGCATCGGTTGAGGTTTGCCATTTGACAACGCTACCCGTGTGACCACTTAATGTAATAGAACCACTGTTAGTTGTGCTACACAATGCACCGCCTGAATATGAAGTCGTGCCACCTACTGAGGGGGCATTGACTGTAATGGTTGTTACACTTGAAAAAGCATCTAAACAACTGACACCATTATTCACAACTGCCCTATATTGTTGATTGTTTGCTGCGTTTGTAAAATTATAGGTCGTTGTTGTATTAGAAATATCCGTCCATGTTGAACCACCATTTGTAGAGGTTTGCCATTTGACAACGCTGCCGGTATGTCCACTTAATGTGATATTGCCACTGTTAGTTGTACTACACAATGCACCGCCTGAATATGAAGTCGTGCCACCTACTGAGGGGGCATTGACTGTAATGGTTGTTACACTTGAAAAAGCATCTAAACAACTGACGCCATTATTCACAACTGCCCTATATTGTTGATTGTTTGCTGCGTTTGTAAAATTATAGGTCGTTGTTGTATTGGCAATATCTGTCCATGTCACCCCTCCGTTAGTAGAGG
>JAYUUR010000605.1:0-22427 GCA_043754475.1 Saprospiraceae bacterium
CTTTTTCTTTCCAGCTATGTCAATCAACTTTTTTTAAAAAATATTTTCTCTGTAAAATCAATGCTAATTCTTTAGGGTTTTATTTTGTAGGGTTTTAAAATCAATATTAAACTTGAATCAAAAAAATGCCCTACATTATGAAAAAAAGAGTCATTCAATTAATTTTTATCTTGGGTTTAATCACCCCCTCAGTAGCACAGAAGAATTGTATTGAATATCGTTGCATGATTGAACGGGTTGACAATGCCATAAAACGTAAAGATTTTAAATCAGCTTTTAAAGACCTTGAAGCGGCTGCGGGATATTCTGATAGCAAGGCTGATGAAGTTGCAAAATTTCGGAAGATGCTTTTTGATGCTATTGAAAATGAAAAACAAGAAGCTATAAAAGCAAGAGATGATGCAAAAAAACAAACGGAAATTGCAAAAAAGGCTTTAGTGCAAGTGGAAATTGAAAAACAAACGGCTTTTGCGGAAAAAAACAAAGCAGATTCGCTTTTTAATATTGCGGAAAAGCAAAAACTAATTGCTCAAAAGCAAACTGATTCTACCAAAATAGCACTACAAAAAGCAGATTTTCTTTTTAATATTGCGGAAGCACAAAAAAAGAGAGCGCAAGCTGTTTTAGATAAAATTTATTTTTACAAAGACCGATTTGGGATGGCATATGATAAAAAAGAGCAAAATATGGCTTTATTGATAGAGAAATGAATATCACCATTCCACTAAAATATAAAAAAGCTGAAGCTTTCGATGAATATGGCTATTCAAGAGTAACGAAAAATAGTTATAAGTATTTGATAGATACTTTTGGACATGAATATAGAATTAAGGATAATATTTTAACATTATTAGGCTCAGATAAAGAAGATGCAGCTTTAATTTGGAATTTGAAAAGATTAAAAGAATTACCAGCAAAGATGCTTAAATTTCCAAATAGAATAAAATATCTTGCATTAAATATGAATCTTTTAAAAAAATTACCCTCTGAAATTGGTACTTTGAGTAATTTAAAATGGCTCGATTTAAGTTCTAATGATTTAAAACAATTACCAGAATCAATTGGAGATTTAAAAAACCTAACTTATTTAAATATATCACATAACAAATTAAAGGCATTGCCTAAAACTGTTGGAAATTTACAAAATTTAGAATATCTAATTTTGACTTATAATAAAGATTTAGAAACATTACCCTCTGAAATAGGTAATCTTAAAAACCTAAAATCTTTACAAATAGAAATGTTTAGTAAAATAAAAGAGATACCACCTGAAATAGGTAATCTTGAAAATTTAGAAGAATTATTGTTAAATGGTTGTAAACTATTAAAACACATTCCTTTTGAATTAGGTAAATTAAAAAAACTAAAACGCTTATACATAAATACTTACTCTGAAATACCTAAGGAAGAGATTATCGAATTACAGAAAATGATTCCTAATTGCTTTATTTATGATTTTTCTCTATAATATCTATCAAAGCTAAGTTGCTTGGAATAAAAGAAAGAAATCATCTTTCAGTATTTTTACCCAAACCAATCAAAAGAATAAAAAATGTCAAGAGAATACGATGAAGAACGTGAACACCGCATCCATTACGAAATCATCGTAGATGCTTATGATGAGTATGAACAGGCAATGGGATGGTACATTCACATGAATGACAATTTAGCGTTTCCACTGAAAGCAAAAGTCAAATTGCGCTTACGTGGTGGCAAAACGGAAGAAAAAACGGTGCAAATTGTTGAAGTTGACCCTAAAAGTGAAGATTCTCTCACTTTGCGCTTGGGCATAACCGAAGGCAAAAATGACCGTGTGCAGTACATCAGCCCCGAAGACATCGTGAGTATCAACACATCTGATGAAAATTTGGAGATTTTGAATGATTGGCTGTATGGGCACGGACATCCTTTGCTTTGAAAATGCCCCCCTCAGTATTTCCCCTATAATTTCATAAAAAGCATTATTTTTGTCAAAAAATTAGAAACAAATGGTCTTAGATTTTCATTCTGTATATGATGATTTGGCACAATTCCTTGCCAGCCTTTCGCCTCGTCGCGTCATTGCGTATAAGGCAACACCCAAAGCTCAGGCACGGGTCAACGAATTGCTCGAAAAAAATAGAACAATTGGCTTGACTGAAGAAGAAAATGCCGAAATGGAAAGGCACATGACTGTCGAACACATCGTTAGATTGGCAAAAGCCAAAGCACTCCAAAGACTCAGTAAACAATGAGTGTTTATATATCTCCCGCGACAAGAAAGTTAGTCATTGCAAGGGCAGGACACCGTTGCGAATATTGTCGCATATTGGAATACCTATCCAGTTACCCTTGTCATGTTGACCATATCATTGGTATTCAACATGGTGGACCCAATACACCAAACAACCTTGCTCATAATTTAGGTCAGCTCAACCTAAGCTAAGGTCAAGGCAAACCAAGCTTAGGGCAGCTCAATATAAGTTTAGGGCAAAGCAAAATAAGCTTAGTTTGACTCAACCTAAGCTTAGGTCAAGGCAAAATAAACTAAGGGCGGCTAAAAATAAGTTTAGGTCAAGGCAAAATAAGTTTAGGTGAGCGACAACATTTCCTTAATCGGCTTCACAAAAGTATCAATATCGTCTGCCCCCAAGGTCATTACCACATCAAATTACACTCCCTCAGTACGTATGCGTTTTCTAAGCGTTTCCATCAAATTTTGCTTGGTGACAAGGGTTTTATGCGAATTTTTCATTTTATTGAAAATAATATCTGCTGTCACGCCTTCAATGGGCAACTCGCGGGCAGGGTAAACGATGCGGATTTGCAAAGGCAAATAGCCATAATACCTTCGAGGAATTGTTGGTAGAGACCCCTCAGTATTTCTAAGTCAAAACAATATTTATACGTTTAAAAAATATATTCTCAGGTGCAGTACAGGCACATTGAAAAGGTGTAGCTTTGCCGAAGTCATTTACAAAATAGACAAATAATGGATATTATCAAAGATACCGAAGCCTTATATACCGATATTAGCCAATTGATAGACAGTAGTAAGCAAAGATTGGCAATTGCCGTGAATACAGAGTTGCCGATGTTGTATTGGCAAGTTGGGAGTCATACCCATACGTTTATTTTGCAAGGTGAACGTGCCGCTTATGGTCAGAAAATAATAATTTCTTTATCGAAACGACTTATTTTGAAATATGGCAAAGGTTGGTCATCGCAACATTTGAGACATTGTCTCCGCAATGCGGAGACTTTTCAAGAAAATCAAATTGTCTACGCAGTGCGTAGACAATTGAGTTGGACACATTTGAGAACAATTTCCTATGAAAAAGACCCACTAAAACGCTCATTTTACTTCCAAATGGCAATTGAATTTCGTTGGAATACGAGAGATTTGTCTGACCAAATGGACAAAATGTTGTTTGAACGAACCGTTTTAGCCCAAAAGCCCGAAGAGCAAATTAGGGAGGCTTTGGCAGAATTAGAAGAAAACAATATTCTTGACCCTGATTTGGTCTTTAAAAGTAGCTATTTTCTGGAATTTTTAAGTTTACAAAACACCTATTCAGAAAAGAATTTGGAAGATGCCTTGATTACGCACTTGCAACAGTTTATTCAAGAATTGGGCAACGGTTTTGCGTTTTTAGAACGTCAAAAATGTATTATGATTGATGGTGAGGATTATCATTTAGACTTGCTGTTTTATCATAGAAAACTCAAACGTTTGGTAGCTATTGATTTAAAATTGGCAATAAGAATAAAAGGGGCTTAACCTAAGCTTAGGTCAGAGCAAAATAAGTTTAGGTGAGCGACAACAATTCCTTAATCGGCTTCACAAAAGTATCAATATCGCCCGCCCCTAAAGTCATCACCACATCAAAGGGCATCCCCTCAGTACGTATGCGATTTCTAAGCGTTTCCATCAAATTTTGCTTCGTTACAAGGGTTTTATGCGGGTTTTTCATTTTATTGAAAATAATATCTGCTGTCACGCCTTCAATGGGTAACTCGCGGGCAGGGTAAATATCCATCAAAAATACTTCATCGAGTTTGTCCAAAGCGGCGGCAAAACCGTCTTGAAAATCCCTTGTGCGGGTAAATAAATGCGGTTGAAAAATGCCTGTAATTCGCCTATTGGGATAAAGCGTTTTGGCGGCTGCAATCGCCGCTTCCAATTCCGTTGGATGGTGGGCATAATCGTCGATGAAAATGGGTGATGGGTGATGGGTAATGGGTGATGGGTAATGGGTGATGGGTGATGAGTGATGGGTGATGGGTGATGTGCGGCTTGTCGCATCCCCCGTCTCCAAGGGAGTACCGGACAGTATAAACTCAAAACGGCGTTTGATGCCTTTAAAATTAGCTAAAGCTTCTTTAATCGCTTCACTTGTTACGCCTATTTGTTGAGCCGCAGCAATGGCAGCCGTGGCATTTTCTACATTATGATTGCCGGGCAGCGTGAATTTGATATTTTCAATATTGCCCAAAGGACTTTTATAATCAAACACAAAAAAGCCATGCTCAACCCGTATATTTTCAGCCCGATAAATCCCTGCATTCACACCATAATCATCGTACCGAATATGGCGTTGTGCATCGTCGTCATCCCCCCTCAGTAAAAGCGTCGAATTGGGAAACACATGACCATTGTCCTTCACTTTTTTAGTAAAATCATGAAAACCTTTTCTGAAATTTTCTTCATCACCATATATATCCAAATGATCGGGATCAATAGCCGTGATAATGGCAATATCAGGACTCAATCGCAAAAACGAGCGGTCGTATTCATCCGCCTCAACGACTACCCAATCGGATTGCCCTTGCACAAAATTACTACCCAAGCTGAGGGAAATGCCGCCCAGAAACGCCGTAGCATCTACCCCACCCGTCCGCAAAATATGCGTTACGATGCTCGAAGTCGTCGTCTTCCCATGCGTACCCGCCACAGCGATGCACTTCATGCCCCTCGAAATAATCCCTAAAACCTCCGAGCGTTTTAAAATAAGAAAGCCATTGAGTTGGAAACAGACCAATTCAGTGTGCTCTTTCGGAATCGCCGGTGTATAAACAACCAAATCCACGCCTTCTGGAATGTACGACACATCGTCGGTGTAGTGAATGTGCATCCCCTCAGTAGCGAGGGCTTTGGTGAGCTCGGTTTCAGTTTTATCATAGCCATACACCGCTACGCCCCTGCTTAAAAAGTATCTGGCTAAAGCACTCATGCCGATGCCACCGATGCCCACAAAGTAAATAGTCTTGATTTGATTAAGTTCCACAATATATAATGATGAATGATGAATTGATGAATTTGAAGCGCAAAAATATAAAAATTTGGAGTTAAATTCTTAAATTCAGTATATTCGTGGTTTAAGTTATTTTTAAATAATTTGGTGCCGTTTGTACGTTTTCCCCCTTGGGGGTTGGGGGGAAAACGTACAAAATTAATTAACTTTTTAAATCATAACAAAATGAAAAAAACATTTATCGCAACACTTATCGCAGCCACCGTTTTTACAAGTTGTAAAAATAATGAAGCGGATAAAACCCTTTCTAAAGAGATGCCGCAAAGTAAGGCGGCAAATTCTTCCTATAATTTCAATACCATACAAGCGGGCGGTGTGCAGATGATACCGATTGAAACACCTGTCGGTAAATTTAAAGTCTGGACGAAGAAGTTCGGCAATAATCCGCGCATAAAAGTGCTGTTGTTGCACGGCGGTCCCGCTATGACGCATGAATATATGGAGAGTTTTGAGAGCTTTTTTCCTGCGGAAGGCTTTGAAATGTACGAATATGACCAACTCGGCTCTTATTATTCTGACCAACCGAGCAATGACGACCTTTGGAAAACCGAGCGTTTTGTAGAGGAAGTGGAACAAGTCCGCAAGGCATTGGGCTTGAATAAAGATAATTTCTACCTGCTTGGCAACTCTTGGGGCGGCATTTTAGCAATGGAATATGCCTTGAAATATCAGGACAATTTGAAGGGCTTAATCATCTCTAATATGATGGCGAGCATTCCCGATTATGAAAAATACAACGGTGTACTGAGGGGTCAGATGCGTAAAACGCTGGTGGATTCGTTGGATAAATTTGAGAAAAAAGGCGATTTGAAAAATCCTGTTTATGTGGATTTGGTGACAAAAGAGTATTACAATCAGCATATTTGTCGCTTGCCTGAGTGGCCCGAAGCCGTTAATCGAGCATTTAAGCATACGAACGAGCATGTTTATGTGCTGATGCAAGGGCCGAGCGAGTTCAAAGTAGGCGGTCGCTTATTGACTTGGGATGTTAAAGCGCGTTTGAAAGAAATACGTGTACCGACGCTGAGTATCGGTGCAAAATATGATACGATGGATCCGAAAGCGATGGAAGATATTAGTAAAGCAGTGCAGAAAGGACGGTATTTATATTGTCCCGAAGGCAGTCATTTGAGTTTTTGGGACGACCAAAAGAACTATTTCCCGGGGGTAATTCAGTTTATTAAAGACGTGGATAGCGGAAAAATGAGTGATAAGTAATGGGTAATGGGTAATTTTTTAAAGGACTTTTGTGAGTATTTCAACGATGGTGTAATAATCATCGTCGGTGAGGTAGTAGATGGAGTTTTTGCCGTCGCGTTTGACATCTACTACATTTTTACCTTTGAGGATACGCAAATGGTGCGAAGCGATGGCTTGCTCAATGTCCAACTGCTCAAAAATTTCAGTGACAGTCATTTGTTTTTTCTTATGCAGCATATCAATAATAGCGATACGCATAGGGTGAGCAATAGCCCGAAGCGTTTCGGTACCATCATTCAAAAATTCAAGATTGAAGTGTGTTTTCATTAAATGTTGATTAACACATATAGATTTATGATTGCAAATTTAGCATATAGTTTTCTATATGTGTTGAAAAAAATGAAGTAAATTAACGCATATAGAAATCTAAATGTTTTTGAACATTTCTTTTAGGCAAGACCATAGGTCTTTTTTAAGTTCAGGCGAGGTATTAATTTTGGAAAGATTATCAACAAAAAGAAAAGTGCAATTATTAAATTCCGTTGGAAAATACTGAGGGGGTGTAATTTTCAAACCCAAATCTTTGGGCGAAATGCCGAACAAAACAGCTTTATTTATCGTATTTTTGTTTTGTATTTGTGAAAAACTGGGCAATGCTTCGTCTCCCAAACGTTTCAATAATAAACAATCTGTTGGAATATGGAGCGTGGCAGCGGTCATAATTTTATCCAAAAAAGCATCCATTTCAGGATTATTTTCATCCGTAAAACCAATCAAAATATGCTTCTGATTTTTACCCGATAACATCGCTGATATTTCACTTAATTCAGGTATGACAAATATTTTATAATCTAAATAGCCTGTTTTCAAAATATAATTTCTTTTTTTTATTTTTTTATAAAATTTAAACAACCAAATATAATTCCAATTTTCAAGTAATTTTTATATAAAATTGAAAGATTATTTTACAAAATAACAATTTTAAGATTGAAAATTTGGAAAATTGAAAAAATAATTTCAATTTTGTATGAGAAAATACAACCAAATATTTATAACTGCCGACTTTAAAACGTTTCGTTTAATAAGGCACAGTCCTAACCAAATTAAGTTCTAAAATCGTTTGACAATGAGCTACAAATTTAATGTAAGTTTGACAGAAAACTCGCGTTTAGCGAGCCTCGATTTCAAGAATATTCCTTTCGGTCATGTTTTCAGCGACCATATGTTCGTAGCTGACTATGCCGATGGCGAATGGAAAAATTTTGAAATTCTGCCGTTCGGCAATATTCCCATGCACCCTGCTAATTTGGCGATTCACTACGGTCAGTCCATTTTTGAAGGTATGAAAGCGTCGAAAATGCACGATGGTACACCTGCTCTTTTCCGCGCAGAGATGCACGTACACCGCATTAATGCCTCCGCGCGCCGCATGTGTATGCCCGAAATCCCTGAAAAACTCTTTCTTCAAGCTGTAGAAACGCTTGTGGATATTGACCGCGATTGGATTCCACCGAATGAAGGCAGTTCGTTGTATATCCGCCCGTTTATGTTTGCTTGCGATGAAGCCTTGGGTGTGCGCCCTTCGGAAACCTACAAATTTATGATTATTACGGGTCCGGTTGGTCCATACTATGCAAAACCTGTTACACTTTGGGCTGAGGAAAAATATATCCGCGCAGCAGAAGGTGGTATGGGTGAAGCGAAAGCTGCCGGTAATTATGCTGGTGCTTTATTAGCAACGCGTTTGGCGAATCAAAACGGCTATGACCAAATTATGTGGCTCGATGCCGCTGAGCATAAATATGTGCAAGAAGCTGGCACGATGAACCTCATGTTTATCATTGATGGTACGCTCGTCACGCCGCCGACAGACGGTACAATACTGAGGGGTATCACCCGCGATACGATTTTGAAACTCATGCGCGATAAAGGTTTCCCGATTGAAGAACGCAATATTAGCGTGGAAGAACTCATGGAAGTCTATAAAGCGGGTAAGCTGCAAGAAGCTTTTGGCTGCGGAACGGCAGCGGTGGTTTCGCACGTGAGTGAAATTACTTTCAGAGATTTCAAGATGGTGTTACCGCCTGTTGAAACTCGAAAAGTTGGTGCGATGATAAAAACCACTATTGATAAATTGCGCTCAGGCGATGTTGCAGATAAATTTGGTTGGGTTCAACCAATCAAATCATCGGTCTTGGTTTAAATAATTAAAAAAGCATTGTAAATTAAGTGTTTGTATAAAAAGTATTTATATTTGCAAATCATTGATTTACAAAGAACTATAAAATCCGTCTCGATATTCATCGAGGCGGATTTTTTTTATGTGCTTATTATTTTTCATAAAATTCTAATGGCAAATTATCGGGGTCATTGAAAAAAGTGAAGCGTTTATTGGTGATTTCATCTATGCGCACCCCCTCAGTATTGACGCCGTTTTTTTCCAAATAAGCTATGGCTTCATCCAAATTATCTACTTCAAAAGCCAAATGTCGTAAGCCCAATGCTTCGGGTCGAGTAGGGCGTGGCGCAGGGTTGGGGAAAGAAAATAACTCAATAATATAATCATCATTGAGCATTAAATCCAATTTATAAGATGCTCTTTCAGCTCTATACGTTTCCTTTTTTATATTGAAACCAAGTATGTCTGTATAGAACTTTTTAGAAGCTTCGTAGTTGGAGCAGATGATGGCGATGTGGTGTATTTTATTGATTTTCAATGTGTTAGCAGGGATATATAACTCCACCATTTATGGTGGGGCATTAAGAATAGCCATTACTAAGGCTTTAGCCGCTCATATTTTACTATAAATGAACGGCTAAAGCCTTAACTAATTAAGCTTTTTTATCCCCACCATAAATGGTGGAGTTAGTTAAAAAGATGTGGGTAATGGACAGAGTTTCAAACTTGCTGCAAGTTGTACTCAATTAATACAAAATTTACATCACCTTAAACTCTGGTTTATTCTCCAAAATCGCATCAATTCGGTCGGATACTGAGGGGGTAATCAGCGGCACTATTTCCAACGATGTCAACGTCTCCGTCAACTGTTCAGGCTTCGATGCGCCGAGAATGACGGTGGAAACATTCGGATTTTTGACGCACCAAGCGATGGCAAGTTTTGCCAAAGTAGTATCCATTTCCTTCGCCAATTCATTGAGGCTTTTCACTTTATCGAGGCGTTCGGGGGCGAGGGCAATGTCTTTGAGCCATTGCATGCCTTTCATGTCCATGCGCGTATCCGATGGGATATTGTTGGCATATTTTTCAGTCAAAGTACCGCCTGCTAATGGCGACCAAATCGTCGTGCCCAAGCCTATATTTTTGAAAATATTGAGGTATTCCAACTCCAAGCGATAGCGCCAGAACATATTATATTGTGGCTGTTCCATCGTCGGACCGATTAATTTGTACTCTTTAGCGACCATGTGGGCTTCCATAATTTGTTGTGCCGACCATTCGCTGGTGCCCCAATACAGGATTTTGCCTTGCGTAATGAGATTGTTCATCGTCCAAACGATTTCTTCCATCGGTACTGAGGGGTCAGGGCGGTGACAAAAATAAAGGTCGAGATAATCCACTTGCAAGCGTTGTAAGGCTTCATGACAAGCCTCCATGATATGTTTACGGCTCAAACCGCCTTGGTTGGGCTTTTGACCTCTGCGGCTGCCGAAAAAAACTTTAGACGATACGATATAACTCGTTCTGTCCCAGCCCATTTTTTTCAAAATTTTGCCCATCACGATTTCCGAATCGCCGAAATGGTAGCCTTCTGCATTATCGAAAAAATTGATGCCGCCATCGTAGGCGATTTTCATGAGTTCTTCAGCCGTTTCGTCTTTGATTTGATGACCAAATGTGAGCCATGAACCGAGGGAGAGGACGCTGACTTTTAAGCCGCTTTTGCCGAGATTTCTGTATTCCATAAAAAACTGGTTATTGAGTTGTTGAATTTGTAATTAATTAGAATGATTTTCAGTGAAACTTTTTATAAAAAATAAAGGTCAAATAAATAATGCGAAAGATGCGGTTTTAAGATGTAATTTTCTAAAATTATTGGATAAACAACTAAAATTTAATAAGGATTCATAAATTTATGGTTAATCCGAAATTTCACGATATTCATCGTTAATTTTACACATCGAGGAACTTTTAACCCCCATTTTTGCATTATTCAATTATCAATTCAAAATTATGAGTGAATTTTTTAAAAAGCTAAAAGGCGTTTTTATTGTCGAAGACCCTAATCAGCCACCGACGAGTCAAGCGCAACAATCTAATAATCAATCAACCGCTTCAAAGGAAGCGGCGCAAAATAACTCAACTCCTTCTCCGCCAGTACAAACGCCCTACAAGCCGTCTGTTTCAAGTGGACAAGGGCAAGTGAATGAAAAATTCACAGATGCGCTTTTCAAAGCTATGGAAGCCGCCAATGTTGAAGGTTTTGATTATTTTGAATTCAAACAGGCGTTAAATAATTTGGCGAGTATGCCGATGGATGAAGCCACTCGCTATAAAAGTGCCTTCGCAATGGCTCAAACGATGGGTGCAACGCCAGCAAAATTGGTCAGCACTGCCACTGGATATTTGGATGCGTTGAGACAAGAAGAAGCAAAATTTCAACAAGCCGCCAATAATCAAGTACAAGGCCAAATTGGCAATAAACAAGCTCAAATTGCTAATTTTGATGCTGTTATCAAGCAAAAAAGCGAGCAAATAAAAAAAATGGTTGAAGAAATAGAGCAACATAAAAAAGAAATGGAATTGCTCAAACAGGATATTGCACAAGCGTCTTCAAAAGTAGCGCAAACGAAAGCCGATTTTGATATGACTTATCAATCGCTCGTTGGTCAGATTCAGAAAGACATTGATAATATGAAGAATTATTTGAAGTGAAAACAAATTATTTTGCTACCCATATTTAGCTCCTCTGGAGCAACTACTTAACAGTTTCAAATTATTAACTTTTAAAATTTATAAAGCTATGTTAAATAATATTTTAGTCGAAATTCAAAAAATACTGAGGGGTAAAAATGGCACTTTATTTTTTATCATTGTCGGCATTTTAGCGGTCATTTTTTTCTTTAGAGCCCTTCCTGCGCTCATTTCATTCGTGATTGTAGTGGCTTTGGTTTTTCTCATTTTTAGGTTTTTTGAAAAGAAAGACCAGGTTTAAATAATGATGAACGATGAATGATGAATGATGAATTTCCCCATCATTCATCATTTATCATTCATAACTCATCATTTTTGTCATTTACTGAGGGGGTATGCTCTCTTCATCTAAAATCTAATTCATGAAATATTCTACTATTTTATTCGTCTTTTCTGTAATGCTTACGCTCGTTGCTTGTAATAAAGAAGAAAAAAACAACGACGACAAAGTGCAAACAAAAGACATTAGCCGCGATGGCGCAATTGAAACAGTCGTGACCACCGAACACCTCAACGATAGCACCGACCTGCTCGTCACTACTCATAAAATTTGGAAAAGTAATACGATGATAAAAGAAATCCGCTATGCCGATACTTTGCCCTCTTTGGGTACGATGCAATCGGAAGTAAAAGACGAGAAAGGCGAAGTTAAAAACGCTATTTTGAAAAAAGATTATGAGTTTTATATTACAGTTAAATAATGCTAAAAAATTGATTATCAATAATTTATATAAATGAAAAAATCAAAATTCGTCAGCCTTGTTTTAATCTCTGCGGCTTTGGCTTCGTGTAATAAAACTGAGAAAGAAAACTACGGTGCTTCAGGCGACTGGGGTGATAAAAACGAGAAAAAAGTGTATATGCGCTCGGATACATCTGCTACCTATACGCGTACACATCATCATGGGTCAGGCATCGGCATGGCTCTTTTGTGGTTTTATGCCTTCCGTCCGTATGGTTCATATAATAATGGTATGGGTTATCAACGCGCCGGTTTTTACTCAGGCAATTTGCATTCAACATCGAATGTCGGCAGGAATATGACTAAAAGTGGTATTGTCCGCGGTGGTTTTGGGGCAAGGTCTTTTAAAGCAGCGTCTTAGTGATTTTATGGACTTTTTCCCCCCAACCCCCAAGGGGGAGCCAATTGGAATAGGTTTAACGAATTAAATTTATTCAATAAAAGAAAAATTATCATTACTTCCAATTGGCTCCCCCTTGGGGGTTGGGGAGAAAAATCCATAAAACTAAAAAATTAATTAATTGAATGAAACGAATAAAAATAGAACCGCGCCGAAATTGGCAGGAAAAAGTAGAGCAATTGGGCTTTGGTTTTCATACGCTGGAAAGTATTTATTGGGATGAAAGCGCGTATTATGAGTTCTCTTTGAAAGAAATTGAAACCATTGAAAAAGCGACGAATGAATTGTGGAAAATGTGTTTAGAAGCGGTTGAACACGTCGTTTCTAAGAAAAAATACGACCTTTTCCATATTCCGACTTGGTTCATTCCGCATATTGAACGGACTTGGGAGGAGGATGCGCCTGCTATCTACGGGCGTTTTGATTTCAGTTTTCAAAATGGCGTGCCTAAAATGTTGGAATTCAATGCCGATACGCCGACATCGCTTTTTGAAACGGGCGTAGTGCAATGGAATTGGTTGGAAGAATGTTTTTCATATCGGGATCAATTCAATTCAGTGCATGAAAAATTGATTGAAACATGGCGGTATTTGAAGCCATATTTGCATGAAGGCACTCTACATTTTAGCTGCATGAAAGAGTCGCTTGAAGACTTGACCACAACAGAATACCTCAGAGATACAGCCATTCAAGCGGGTTTCAAAACGCAATTGATTTATATGGACGATATTGGATGGGATACGGAGAACCAAGTTTTTGAGGATTTGCAAGGGCAAGACATTCGCAATATATTCAAATTGTACCCTTACGAATGGTTGATATTTGATGATTTTGGAAAAAATATCATGTTAGATAAAAACAAAACGAATTGGATAGAGCCAAGTTGGAAAATGATACTGTCCAATAAAGCAATTTTACCAATTTTATGGCAACTTTTCCCTGAAAGTCCGTACCTTTTGCCCACTTATTTCGATTCGATAGAATTGATTGATTATGTTAAAAAACCAATTCTGAGTCGGGAGGGAGCGAATGTGACAGTTGTAGAAAACAATCAATATGTTACGCATACTGAGGGGGTGTACGGCGAGGAAGGTTTTATCTATCAGGCATTGTGCCCCTTGCCAGAGTCGGATGGCAATTTTGCGCTCGTTGGTTCATGGGTAATTGGTCAGGAAGCGGCAGGTATCGGCATCAGAGAATCGGATACTTTGATTACCGATAATGGCAGTCGATTTGTACCACATTTGATTTATTAGATTTTATGCCAAAGGCATCCCTTTGGGAGATAAATAGATTATAGACATTAGATAAAACATTGAAAATCAAAGAGTTATAGATTATTATGGAGCTTAAAGAATTAAAGCCTAAGAGTTTTTGGCAACGCCCGGAAGGCGCAACGGGATTGGTTTTTTTATTGGCTATGATAGCTGGAGGCGGTTATTTATTGTCTCAATATTTGCCTGTTTTAATTGAATTGGCTCAAAATACCTTGTATTTGTCGGGCATGTTGATTGCTTTATCGACTATCATATATGTGATACTCGACCCGAAGGCGCGCAACTTGATTTGGTATGGTTATAAAAGTTTTATGCGGGCAATCACGGGCATTTTTGTTCGGATTGACCCTATTGGTGTTTTGAAATCTTATGTCGAACACCTTGAAAATAGTCTTTCAAAAATGACCAAACAGATCAACCAACTGAGGGGTCAGATGCATAAGCTCAAAGAATTGATTGTCAACAATCAGAAGGAAATTCAGCTTAATTTGAAAGATGCTACGAAGTATCGCGATACAGAAAAGCAAGCGCAAATGATTCTCAAAACCCGCAAAGCTGGGCGTTTGCAAGACTCTAATATGCGTCTCGAAGACTTGTATAAACGCATGGAAACGCTCTATCGGATCCTTACTAAGATGCAGGAAACGAGCTACGTGATGGCGGAAGACCTCAAAGACCAAGTGATGGTCAAAGAAACGGAGCGCAAAGCCATTATGGCAAGCCACTCAGCTATGAACTCTGCTATGAGCATTTTGAAAGGCGATCCAGATAAGCGGGTTACGTTCGATATGGCACTCGAAGCCATTGCCAATGATGTGAGCGGCAAGATGGGAGAAATGGAGCAATTTATGAATATGAGTGAAAAAATCATGAAAGGCATAGACCTCCAAAACGGTGTTTTTGAAGAAGACGGCTTGAAAATGCTTGAAGATTGGGAGAAAAAAGGCACTTCCCTCCTACTCGGCGATACTAAACAGGAATTGGTTTTGAAAAATGATACGCTTGATATCAATGCGCCGCTCAAAGAACCGGTGCGTGAATCGAGTAATTCTAATCAATATGATTCGTTTTTTGATTGAAATCGAACTGAATTAAGTGTTAGGAAGATTTAAAATCTTCCTAACACTGTGCATTAAATGTTAGGAAGATTTTGAATCTTCCTAACATTGTGCATAAATGTGAAAGTTAAACGCTGCTGTTGCTTTCACATTTTTTTTATTCAAACTTATTTATTTAATATTTAAACCTAATTTAAAATGAAAATTTTTATTCACTTTTTACTGTTTTCATGCCTTATTTTATCTTGTAAAAACAATTCTACCAATACGTCAACACCTGTTGTTGAGAAAAGTGTTATCTCTGATTCAGCAGCAATTGCGGAAACGATTCACGGTTTTTACAAATTTTATAGCACTTTTGAAAATGACTCCACACAATATGATTTTGTGGATGACAGTGGTAAATACTTGAAATTGGATAAAGCGAAATTGAAAAAATATCTTGGCAAATTTTTTCAAACCGGCTTAGTCAGTGAAGAATTCATTACAAATGAGCATGAATTTTATGAAAAATGTGAAAAACTTTGGGTAAGTGAACAGAAAGGTGATGTTCCCTCAGGCATGGATGCAGATAGAATGTATTGCGGTCAAGATGGTGATTTTCCAGAATTTACAACGGCTCCTGTTGTCTCAACTATCACTGGAGATAGAGCTGCAGCTAAAATGATTTTCAAACCCAATAGCGGCAACGGTGAATCGCGTACCTACGAACTTAAAAAGGAAAATGGCAAATGGTTGATGGCTAAAGTGGAGTGTGAGACGGGGATTAAATAGATATTAGCGTACACGTTCGGGAAACTTTTAAAAATTTCCCGAACGTTTTACCTAATTTTTATACCCCTCAGTATTTTCAAGTAAAAAACACTAAAATCTTCTTCATTCCCTTGATTTCATTGAGGGCTTACTTCGTTAGATATTATTTAAAAATATTTTTTTTAATCAGCTTTAAAACCGCACGTGGATTAATACACGTAAATAGAGCCAAAGAGATAATTTAAAATCTCTTATTTAAAAAATATTAATAAATCTGTATTTAAAAACTAAGTCCATGAAATCATTTAAAGTATTGCTTGTTATTCTCCTATTCTCCTGCACAACATTTCTCCAAGCTCAAAGCCCCATCAGTGGATTTATGCAAAACAAAGGCAACGGCAGCCTTGTGTTTTCCTACAATTTGGAATCCTATGATGAGGTATATTTGGTGCCTCAGAAAGTGTACAGTGTGCCCATTTTCAGAAGAGTCGAAATCAACAGTTTGTCTTTTTATGGCACTTATGCCATTACTGATAAACTTAACCTTGTTCTCAATTTGCCTTATATCCAATCAAAAGGCAATGCCAGCAGCCAAGTTTTGAAGAATTTAAATTATGAAAATACGCGAGAAGGCTTGCAAGATGTAGCTGCTTATTTGAAATACAATCCGATTAATATCAGTGTGGCTTCGGGCAACTTGAGTTTGGTAGGTGTCTTGGGTTTGAAAACGCCAGTTGGCAATTATAAAGTCAATGAAGGTTTGCAGTCGATTATTGCTATTGGCAATCGGGCTACAACTATCAGCGGCTCAGCAATTGCCTTGTATAAACACCAATCCGGCTTTTTTACAAGCGGTCAGTTGGGTTATGCTGTCCGCACCAATGATGTGCCGAGTGCCTTCACGAGTGAATTCAAAATTGGTTTAGCGGCAAATTATTATGTAGATGCGTATATTGCTAATCAAATTTCGACAGGTGGCACTGATATTTTGGCAGAAGGTTTTCAAGGCTTTTTCCCTTCTACTAAAGTCAATTTTATGCGCGTTGGTTTGAATTCATTTTTCCCTGTTTATGGTGGATTTGGCCTTGGCGGTGGTGCGAGCATGTATATTGATGGTCGCAATTTAGGCAAATCTACGAGTGTTTATGCTTCAGGTGTGTTTTCATTTTAAAACCCTTATCTACTTATTCACTTACCTACTTATTTACTTTCCTTTTTCAAAATTTTTAAAAAAAATATAAAATGAAAAATATTAAAATGTCATCCGCTCTTTTTGCGGCAGCAATTATCATGTCATCACTCATCAGTTGCAGTAAAGATTATGAAAATGATGTGCCGACAATTGCCAATATTGCCGTATCAAATCCTGCATTTTCTACTTTAGAAGGTGCAGCTATCAGAGGAGGTGTTGCAGTTATATTATCCAATGCCAATCCAAATGACCCGTCAGGAAATTATACTGTTTTTGCACCAACTAATGATGCTTTTGCCCGTTTGGGCTTGAATACTGAAGAAGATTTAGGCGTTTTGCAAGTCCCTTTCTTAACAAATACACTCCTTTATCATGTTTCTAATGGTGACTTGGCAGGCAGTGCCATCTTAGCAGGCGGCTCTTCAATGTCAGCTTTGGCAGTAAAAAGACGTTTTATCAACAGAGGTTCGGATAAATATATCAACGGTTCAAAAATCCTCGCAACGGATGTTTCTGCTTCAAACGGTACAGTTCATGTCATCGATAAAGTGTTGTTGGCAACGGGTGTTGACATTGTGCAATCGGCTTTGGCTTTGAGAGATGCTAAGGTTTTTACAAGCCCTGAATTGACGTTTTTAGTGGAGGCTGTTTTATATGCTGATTTGGCTGGAGCATTATCGGCTTCGGCAGGTAGCCCTTCTTTCACCGTGTTTGCACCAACGGATGCAGCGTTCAGACAACTCGGTGTCTTGCTTGGTGTGCCATTAAATGTTGCAGCGGATATTCGTAAATTGCCAAAAGAAACAGTCAAACAAGTCCTTTTAAACCATGTTTTGAACGATACAGGCAAATTTACTTCTGAAATGAATGCGGGTAGTGTCACGCCTTTGGGCGGCACCCCCCTCAGTATTGGTGCTTTCAATAATGGTGTTTTGACTGTAAAAGGTAAAAATAATTCAACACCTGCTAATATGGTAATTCCTGACGTGCAAACCACGAATGGCGTTGTTCATGTGATTGATAGAGTTTTATTACCATAAAAAATGAGTAATGGGTAATAAGTAAAATGGGCAATGGGTAATATTACCTATTGCCCGTTACTTTATACTTATTAATGCGAATAATAGGTTGAAAATGCCGTTAGGCATGGCATATCGGTAGAAAGTGGCGAAAAATCTGTTATAAGTCCCAGAGGGACGATATATTTAATTATGAATATATCGTGGCTACGCCACTTTAACGTGCTTTTGATTTGTTTTCTACCAATATGCCATGCCTAACGGCATTTTTTCACAAGTTCTCCCTTTTTAGGTCAACTTATTTCATGACAGGACAACCTATTATTTATTACCCATTGCCTATTACTAATTACTCATA
This sequence comes from Saprospiraceae bacterium, assembly GCA_043754475.1. GTDB lineage: Bacteria > Bacteroidota > Bacteroidia > Chitinophagales > Saprospiraceae > JAAFJT01. The sequence continues at coordinate 18,227 of JAYUUR010000605.1, forward strand.
ATTGATTATAAAATTGAGAAAAAATTATAATTTCGCACCTTAATTTTTTTTTATATAAAAATAAAAATCAATCAGCCAATGCTCAATCAACCTGTTGCTCGAATAATCCTGAAAGAACTCATTACACATGACGATGTGCGCATCGACAATTATTATTGGCTCAATGAGCGTGAAAACCCAGAAGTTATCGCTTATTTGAATGCTGAAAATGCCTATTTAGATGAACAAACGGCTCATACAAAGCCTTTGCAAGCAGAGCTTTTCAAGGAAATAGTGGCTCGTTTTGCTCAAACGGATATGAGTGTGCCGTTTAAATATCATGGCTATTATTACGTCACACGCTACGAAGAAGGTCAGGAATACCCGATTTATAGCCGTAAAGCGAGTAATTTAGAAGCCAATGAAGATATAATGCTCAATGTGCCTGAGATGGCAAAGGGCTTTTCATACTATACAATTGGTGGACGCGCCGTTTCAACGGATAATAAATGGTTGGCTTACGGCGTAGATACAGTGAGTCGTCGGATTTATACCATTTATTTTAAAAACCTTGAGACGGGTGAAATTCTCAACGAAATGCTTGAAAACACCACAGGCAGCTGCGTTTGGGCAAACGATAACAAGACTGTTTTTTACAATCGGAAGGATGAATCATTGCGCTCTTATAAAATATTCAAACACGTCATCGGCACTGACCCCTCAGTAGATGAGTGTATTTGGCATGAAACGGACGAGACTTATGGCTGCGTAATTTACAAATCTAAATCCGAAAAATATCTCATAATCGGTTCATACTCAACGCTTTCTAACGAATATCAAATCCTCGAAGCCGACAATCCGAACGGTGAATTTCGCATTTTTGAAACCCGTTTGCGCAACCATGAATTTTCTATTAATCATGCGGGGGATACATTTTATATTTTGACAAATTGGGAGGCAAAAAATTTTAAACTAATGACGTGCAGCGATTCTGAAGACACTACACGCAATCATTGGAAAGACTTGATTCCGCACAGACCTGATACGCTGTTAGAAAGTTTGGATATTTTCAAAGATTTCATTGTTTTGAGTGAACGGCAAAATGGTTTGACGCAATTGCAAGTTTTGTCAACAGATGCTGCCGCATATTATATTCCTTTTCAAGAAGAAGTTTTTATGGCATATACGGGCATGAATCCTGATTATGATACCGATACTTTGCGCTTAGGCTACACCAGTTTGACCACGCCCAGCACGGTTTATGATTTCAATATGTCAACAAAAACGTTTACTTTATTGAAGCAAGAAGCCGTTTTGGATGCCCAATTTAAGCCTGAAAACTATCATTCGGAACGCCTTTATGCCACCGCAGCGGATGGTGTAAAAGTGCCAATTTCCTTGGTTTACAATAAAAATATAGTTAAAAAAGGTGAAAAAGCACCGCTTTTGCTCTATGGCTATGGCTCGTATGGACATTCGATGGATCCTTTCTTTTCGTCCCCGCGACTGAGCATTTTGGATAGAGGTTTTGTCTTCGCCATTGCGCATATACGAGGTGGGCAAGAGCTTGGTCGTCAATGGTATGAAGATGGAAAGTTTCTAAAAAAAATGAACACCTTCAATGACTTCAACGCGTGTGCAGAACACCTGATTACTGAGGGGTACACCTCGGAGCAACAGCTTTTCGGTATGGGTGGTTCGGCAGGTGGTTTGTTGATTGGAGCGGTGATTAATTTGAAACCGCAGCTTTGGAAAGGCGTTATTGCTCAAGTGCCATTCGTGGATGTCGTGACCACCATGCTCGACGAGAGCATTCCGCTCACGACTGGTGAATTTGACGAATGGGGCAATCCAAAAGATAAAACCTACTACGATTATATGAAATCCTACTCGCCTTACGATAATGTGGAAGCGAAAGACTACCCTGCTATGCTCGTCACGACAGGTTTGCACGATTCTCAAGTGCAATATTGGGAACCAGCCAAATGGGTGGCTAAATTACGGACGTTGAAAACTGATAATAATCCGCTTTACATGTATTGCAATATGGAAACTGGTCACGGCGGTGCATCGGGTCGCTTCGAACGTTTTAAGGAAACGGCGAGAGAATGGGCATTTTTATTGGATTTGGCAGGGCTGGTTTAAGGACACAATATATTTTTTATTACACATAGAGAACATAGAACACATAGTTACTTACAGAATGATAAAAAAACTATGTGTTCTATGTTCTCTATGTGTAAATAAAAAAAATACTGTGTTCACCCACCCCATCCCTCTTTTCTTCTTATATGTTCAATTTGTAACATTACAACTTTAAATTAATTTTACATAAAAAAAGAGTGAAGCACCTTCCCGAACCTTTTTTGCAACAAATGCAAGCCGATTTAGGCACTGAATTACCCGATTTTCTCAAGGCGTTGGAGGAAAAACCGCCTGTTTCTATTAGGCTGAATCCGCAAAAAAAATTAGCTCATCTTTCTAATTTGCCTATTGCTGCGCCAGTGGCTTGGTGTACTGAGGGGTATTATTTGTCCGAACGTCCTTCGTTTACGCTCGACCCTACTTTTCATGCGGGGGTTTATTATGTGCAGGAAGCCAGCTCTATGTTTATTGCCCAAGCCGTTTCGCAACTCATTGATTGTCAAGATGTTACAGTGCTTGACCTGTGTGCTGCTCCAGGCGGAAAGTCCACACTTTTAGCGTCTATACTGAGGGGTAACAGTCTGTTGATTGCCAATGAAGTTATCAAAAATCGGGTGGATGTTTTGAAAGAAAATGTCATAAAATGGGGGTATCCAAATGTGATTGTGAGCAACCATGATTCAGAAGATTTTACTGATTTGGAAGGCTTTTTCGACATTGTTTTAGTGGACGCACCTTGTAGTGGCGAGGGGCTTTTCAGAAAAGATGAAAAAGCAACGGATGAATGGTCGCCTGAGAGTGTGCAGACTTGTTCGGCACGTCAAAAACGCATATTAGCCAATGCTATTAAATTGGTGAAACCCAATGGACTCCTCCTCTACTCTACTTGCACCTACAATGATTTTGAGAATAAAAATAATGTCCTTTTCATTGCAGAAAATGAGGGTTTTGAGTCCGCTCAATTAAATACCAACGAAGAGAATATTGTTGAAAAATTATGGCAATCAACTGATAATCAACTGCTTTATGGTTACCAATTTTATCCGCATCGCATCAAAGGCGAAGGCTTTTTTTTAAGCGTTTTCAAGAATAATACCCCCCTCAGTAAAACGCTCAATTTACCTAAATTGAACTTAGAAAAATTGCCTAAAAAACACATTGATGCAGCTTCAAAATGGTTAAAAAATGCTGATGAATTTGAGTTTTTTCAGAAACATAATGGCGACATTTTTATCATCTTAAAAAATAATCTACACCGTATTGCCTTGATTGACAGGGCTTTAAAAAGAAAATCACTGGGTACTGTCATCGGCACATTCAAAGGGTCTGATTTTATTCCTTCGCATGATTTAGCTTTGAGTATCAATATTTCAGAGGATATTGCCCATGTGAATTTGAGTAAAACTGATGCGTTAAAATTCTTAAAAAAAGAAAATATTGAACTCTCCGAAGATGCGCCACAAGGTTGGGTTTTAGCCCGTTACGAAGGCTTGAATTTGGGTTGGATGAAAGTCATGAAAAATAGAATCAACAACTATTTACCCACTGAATTTCGAATCAGAATGAACATTTCATAACTTTTTTAACTATTTCCAAACTCGTTTCATAATAATTATTGTTAATTGAATCTTTGATGCCGAACAGATCGTCATTGATGCCTTTCATGCGGCTAATTATTAATTGTTTAGCGGTCAGGTGAATGTCTTTGACTTGGGTGTAGGAAATAATATCGGCAAAGTTTTCTGCTGTGACACCATTACCGGGCATAATGGCGATGCGACCCTTCGCTTTTTCAACAAATTGTTTCAATTTTTCTTTACCAGCGACCACATTTTCTGCCTGACCGCAAGTTAAAACCCTATCATATCCCAATTCAATTAATTGCTCCAAAGCGGTAAATCCATCAGGCGTTTGGTCGAATGCCCGATGACAAACGACTTGCATGGGGCGCGCTAAAGTGGCTAATTCACGCATTTTAACAATATCCAATTCTTTGTTTTCTTTTAAAATGCCGACTACCACGCCTTGAATACCTTGCTCTTTACAAAAAAGAATGTCTTTTTTGATAATCTCAAAT
>JAYUUR010000606.1:0-2512 GCA_043754475.1 Saprospiraceae bacterium
CGAATTCATAGCAGAACAAGGGCAAAAGGGCAATGCTATCGGCGGTCTTTCCGTCGGCGAATCGGCTGAGGAGATGTACGCCATGACGGAAGTCGTGACGAATATACTCCCGCAAGACAAGCCGCGCTACCTCATGGGCGTGGGTACACCTGCCAATATTTTGGAAAATATCGCCCTCGGCATTGACATGTTTGATTGCGTTTTGCCAAGCCGCAACGCTCGTCATGGCTTGCTATATACGGCAAATGGCGTGATGAACATGAAAAATTTGAAGTGGGCGGGTGATTTTAGCCCTGTAGATGCCGACAGTACCGCACCAACCAGTCGTTTTCACACAAAAGCATACTTGCGCCACCTTTTCCACGTTCAAGAATTGCTTGCAGGACAGATTGCAACTTTACATAATTTAGCGTTCTATATTTGGTTGGTGAGCGAGTCTCGGCGCAGGATTTTTGATGGCACTTTCATGTCGTGGAAAAATGAAATGGTTAAAAAGTTAGCCATTCGGCTTTGATACTTGCTATTAATTACTAATATCTTTAAAGCTTATATCTTTTAACACATTGAAAATCAATGAGTTAGAGAGAATATATAACTCCACCATTTATGGTGGAGCATTAAGAATAATCATTGTTAAGGCTTTAGCCGCTCATCTTTTACAATAAATGAACGGCTAAAGCCTTAACTAACTTAACTTTTTTAACCCCCACCATAAATGGTGGAGTTAGTCAAAAAAGATGTGGGTAATGGACAGAGTTAAAAACTTTCCAAATGTTGCGCCTATCATATGAAATTTGGTAAAATACTGAGGGGTATAAAGAAGAATTTTAAATTTTAGAACATTTGTTCTAAATCGTTTTTAGAGCATTTTTTTAAGGTGCATTGAAATTTTACGTTTTCATTTTGAATTAAAATATAATTTTATGATGATGTATTTAAACTTGCATCCAAAAATGTTTTTTAACTGAATAGTAAATTTTTATTCAATATAATTCATTTTTAGAACAAATGTTCTAAATTAAAATTTCGTCCATAAATTTTTATAAGTAATTGAAAATCAATCAGTTGAAAACAAATTTTTCTACATAATTTTACTAATTATTTAAATCATAAAACAAATTTTGTCAAAAATAAATTTTGAGTTTTTATTGAAAAAATATAGAAAAATGGCAAAATATAAGAATTAGAACAAATGCACTAAAATTTTATTTTTATTTTAGATTGATAAAATATCATAATGTTTAAATCATTAAAAATAAGTATTTTAGATAAATACATTATCCAAAAATATCTCTCAACTTTCGGTTTCATTGTTTTGATGCTCACGCTCATTGCGTGTGTGATTGATTTTAGTGAGAAAGCGGACGTATTTACAAAAGGCGTGATGACGAAGAAGGAAATTTTTATTGATCATTATATGAATTTCATTCCGCACATCAGCACCTTACTTTTTCCTCTGTATGCCCTCATCTCGGTCGTTTTTTTTACGTCTCGGATGGCTTCTAACTCAGAAATTATTTCCATTTTGAATGCTGGTGTTAGTTTTGGTCGTTTGACAAGACCTTATATGATTGCAGCCGGATTAATAGCTGTGTTACATCTTGTTTTGAACCATTTTATAGTGCCGAGAGGCAATAAAGACCGTTTGAGAATAGAGCATACCTATATAACAACCAATAGTGACAAAGGAAAAACTGACAATGTACACATGTTTCTTGACCCGCAGACGAAAGTTTTTATTGGCTATTTTCGAATAAATGATACCACTGTTAGGGATTTTCGCATCGAAAAATATGAAAATGGTGAATTAAAAAGCATTTTGAAAGCTGAAAATGCCGAATGGCGCGGCTATCCGAATAAATGGGTATTAAAAGTAGCTCAACGTCGAACGTTCAACGGACTGAGTGAATCGCTGGAAACGAATATTGCCTCCATTGATACCACGCTGAACATTCAACCCGAAGATTTTGTCCGCTATCACAATCAAAACGAGATGCTGACGACGCCTGAACTTTATAAAGAAATCTATAAATTGGACGCGCGTGGCATGGGCAACACCAAACCTTACCAAATAGAAGTGCAGAGGCGCACGTCTGAACCCTTTACTATCATCATTTTGACGCTCATCGGTATGGCTTTAGCGGCGCGAAAAGTGCGTGGTGGCATTGGTCTGCACTTGGCAATGGGTCTTGGATTGGGTGCTATTTTCATCTTTTTATCCAAATTTTCAGTCACTTTCGCCATGCAGCCCGATGTGCCGGCTATAGTCGGTGTTTGGGTGCCGAATATTATCTTTGGGGTAGTAGCGGCGTATCTGGTATCGCAAGCGCAGAAGTAGTAATTGGTGTTCAAAATCCTTTGAACACAAATCACAACCAATAACGAATTAACGAATAACGATTTTTAAATGAAAAACTAAACTACTGTCTAACAAAAAAGAATAATATGAAAAAGGAGTACGCAAATTGCCTATAAATAATTTGTGAAAAAGAAAAATAAGCAATCTGCGGTA
>JAYUUR010000607.1:0-7394 GCA_043754475.1 Saprospiraceae bacterium
GCAATATTTAATCATTATAGCACTGATTTCAAAGCACTTCCAAACGACTCCCCCTTGGGGGTTGGGGGGCAAACGTCAATAAATGTGAATAATTACACAACCATTAATTTGATTTTTAATTTTATAATTAATTGAAAACCAATAACTTATAATAAATCACCCAATCACCCATTAAACTCCATCGCCACCTTCTCCTCAATCATTTTCGTCCGATACACCAAGGTCGAAATCCAAATGCCCAATAATATCCAACCGATGGAAGCTGGATAAAAAACCATTCGCATAGTATTATCCAAATCCTGCGAACCGAAAGCAATATTCGAACCATTGCCAGGATGAAGGCTATCAGGCGCTAATTTAGGTACAACATATAATAAAGGTATCAAAGTCGCAAAAGCGAATATACTATAAACGGCTGAGATACGAGCCTTTTTCTCAATGTCATCGAATGCCCCCCTCAGTATAAAATAGGCTAAATAGATGGCGAGTGCCGTATAGGTCATAATGATTTTTATATCCAAAGGAAACGGCTCGCCCCATGCATAATTTGCCCACAAACCGCCTGTGAAAAGTCCTAAAAAGCCAAATAGTACGCCGCCTTGCGTGTAAGAGACGGCTTTAATATCCGACTCTCGCCGCCTAAATCGGAGGTATTGAATGCCATGATAAATAGCAATGGCGAATAAGGTGAACATCACAAACCACATCGGAACGTGATAAAATGTATTGCGCAAAGTCTCTTGTATAATATTGCGATAAGGGTATGTAAACGACCACTCGCGATGAATATCCATAGTCGCATTCCAAAGCGGTTTGCCGACGGTTTCGTTCATTGAATCCTGTGTAATAGTCAAAGCTTCAGGGCGAATGGATTGCTCTGAACCCTCTACGTTCACTAAAAGACTCGCATATTCGAGCTTTGTACTGAGGGGTAGGTGGGGTGGGAGAGCGAATTGAAATTCGACTCGGCGGTCATTAATTGCCTTGAATTTCAAGGATTTTATTGCAAAAACGTTGAGAGAATCTACTTTTTTACCGTTTTTTTCAATTTTAAACAACTCATCTATGTGTAGCCACGCTGTGCCTTTGGTGGCATTGCCCCAGTTGGAATTATAGCCATCGACTGTCAACCAAACCGTATCACCTACCTTCGCGCTCAAAGGCGTCACGCTCGTCACACCCGGGCGCATAGGCACAACCAAGCCCGCAATTAATGCCCACGATAACAAAATAACGCACAAGACTTTCCACCAGTTTTTTCTCATAATTGATATATTTTTCTACCCATATTTTGCACCTCCGGTGCATGTTGAAAATCATTTTCCACTTTTCACTTTTCACTTTTCGTTTTTCACTAAAGATCAGTCTCGCCATAAAAACGGAAACAATAAAAAGCATAAAGCAATCAAAATCATATCTATTGCGCCTAACATCAACACATCCCTCGCCCAGGCTGTATCCGTATTTCTAATAGCACTTTTTGAGAGTTTAATTAAAGTGACCAATATCGGCAGCACAACCGGGAAACTCAAAATTGCCATCATCGTCGCTGAGTTATTGGCTTTAGCGGCAATCGCTGAAATAAAAGTAAAAGTAATACTAAAACCAATACTGCCGAGCAAAATTGCGAGGAAATACTGAGGGGTGTTGTTGATAGGATTGCCGACCATAATTGCCATCATCACAAAGGTTAAAACATTGATAATGAACAACAAACAGATATTATAAATGATTTTAGATAAAATAACCGCTATCGGATTCACGAGTTGAAAATAGAAAAGTTGCCGCGCAGAGTTCTCTTGAAAGAAGCTTTTCATGACTGCATTGATGGAAGCAAAAAGGGACACAATCCAAAACAACGTGTTCCAAACAGTTGGGTCAACTTTGATAAAAGATAAATAAATAACGAAAACCGTAGAGGTGACATACAACAAAATACCGCTGATAGCATATTTATGCCGCAACTCCAAAGTCGCTTCTTTTCTAAGGAGAAAGGTGATTTCGCTGAATAAATTCATAATTTTCAGAATAATGGCGCAAATTTAAGTAGCCTAAGTGAGCTTTAAGCATCAATTTTTTTATTTTTTGAAATAATCAAAAAAAATCTTTTCAAAAAACTAATTTTGCAAATAATCCAACAAATTTTGTATTTTTATATTTCAAAATTAAGACTTGAGAAAGTGCTTCGCATAAACTAAAACCCGTTTATTTCGTTTAATATACCAACCATCAATCGTAAAATAATTAATCAAATTCAATTCTGAATAATGTATGCTTCAAGAAAAGAAGACAGTGAGCAAGCCATTTACCTTCAAGCAATTTAAAGTCGAACAGGATTGTTGCGCTATGAAAGTCGGTACCGACGGCGTACTTTTAGGTGCGTGGGCAGACATAACGGAAACTCCAAAAATACTCGATATTGGTAGCGGCACAGGCATTATTGCTTTGATGATGGCGCAACGTACTGAAAATCAAGACACATCGCAAAAGGTGATTGTTCATGCAGTTGAAATTGATGACGCTGCTTTCACGCAATCCAAAGATAATATGAACCAATCGCCTTTTGCAGCGCGGTTGACTGTTTTTCACAGTTCCATTCAAGACTTTGCTAAAGCGAGTGATATTAAGTACGACCTCATCGTGAGCAATCCCCCTTTCTTTAGCGGCGGTACTTTTTCGAGCAATCAAGATAAAACCAATGTCAGGCATACGGTCAAATTATCGCATGGTGATTTGTTGCAATCTACTCGACAATTATTAGACAAAAACGGTAAGTTTTGCTTGATATTACCTTTGATTGAAGGCATGAGGTTTATTGAAATTGCTCGTACTTATGGTTTTTATACCACTAAAATTACGGAAGTGCACACCTTAGCCAATAAAGGCATTGAGCGATTGATGCTACAATTAGAATTGACTGAAAAAACTTTGGTGAAAGATAAACTGATTATCCAAAATTCGGATGAAAGGAATGATTATACTGAGGGGTATAAAAATTTGACTAAGGATTTTTATACCATTTTTTAACTCATTTAATTGCGTTAAATAATTACGTTAAAAATGATACGCCGCCCTCGATACATATATTCTATAGTCCCTCAAAAGAGGATTAACCATAGACAAATATTGAAAATCAGCATTTTGGTGATTATAGGTTTGATGTATTTTAATAAACACTATTACATAAAAGCACCTCAAGATAGAAGTTTAATCGGTTTACTTGGATTGGATAAACCTGAGCCGAATCCTTATTGGTCTAATACCACTTTAAATTTGCCAACCATTAATAATACGCCACAAGAAGCCTATATTCCTAAAAGCTATAGCGATATTCCTAAATTATCCCCTTCAAAAACCTCAAATGTTGTATCAAATACAATAGATTCTATTAAAATAAAAACTGAAAATAAGGATACGATTATCAATGTGAAAGGACTTACAACGTCTCTCCCTACGGCTTACGATGTACATTATTTTAAGGATAGCACCACCAATGTCGTCTTCACAGGTGCTTTTCAAAATAAAGACAATGCCGAAAGGATTTTGAAAAGGCTCAAAGCTATCGGATATGATCAAGCAGAAATCATTATGAAAGATGGGCTGCCTTATTCAATTGTGGTGTCTGGATTTTATACCTATAAAAGCAGTGCGAAAGCTGAGGTGCGGGCTTTGAAGCGAAGAGGCATTGAGGCATATAAAGCTAAAAAAGAGTGGGCTGATATTTATCGAAAATGAAAATATACTGAGGGGGTCTCTTTCCGAAAAAGATTTTTAACTTTGCGGCGTCAAAAAGTTTGAATTAAAACAAGGAAATCATTCTGCTAAACATCATAAAAATATGACGCTCACCGAACCGCACATCACCGTCGAAACCGCCAAAAGTTTAGGACTCCTACCTGAAGAATTTGAGAAAATCAAGGAAATATTGGGTCGAACGCCTAATTTTACTGAATTATCTATTTTTTCAGTCATGTGGTCGGAGCATTGCAGCTATAAAAATTCCATCACATATCTGAAAAAACTCCCGCGCGATGGCGGTCGTTTACTCGTGAGTGCAGGTGAAGAAAACGCCGGGTTGGTGGATATTGGCGATGGTTTGGCCTGTGCTTTCAAGATAGAATCACATAATCACCCGTCTGCCATCGAGCCATTTCAAGGCGCGGCGACAGGTGTCGGTGGCATTCACCGCGATATTTTTACGATGGGCGCCCGCCCGATAGCCTCACTCAATTCCCTTCGATTCGGCAATTTGGAAAGTGCGCACATGCGGCATTTAGTGAAAGGCGTTGTCGAAGGCATCAGTCATTATGGCAATTGTTTTGGCGTGCCGACAGTCGGTGGCGAGGTCTATTTTAATGAATGTTACAACCACGATATATTGGTCAACGCCATGTCAGCAGGCATCGTAAAAGTAGGTGAAACCATTTCTGCAACGGCAGAAGGCGTAGGCAATCCTGTATTTATCGTCGGTTCGGCAACGGGCAAGGATGGTATTCACGGAGCCACTTTTGCGAGCGCGGATTTGGATGAAAACTCTGCGGAAGACCTCCCCTCAGTACAAGTTGGTGATCCGTTTCAAGAGAAATTATTGCTTGAAGCGAGTTTGGAAGTGATTAAAACAGGAGCAGTTGTGGGCATGCAAGACATGGGCGCGGCAGGTATTATTTGTTCCACGTCTGAAATGTCAGCAAAAGGAGGCGTCGGGATGATTATAGATTTGACTAAATCACCGCAGCGTCAAAAAGACATGAAAGGTTGGGAAATCCTCTTGTCAGAAAGCCAAGAGCGGATGTTGATTGTCGCTAAAAAAGGGGAGGAGCAAGCGATTTTAGATGTGTTTGAAAAATGGGATTTGCCTTGCGCTCAAATCGGTGAAGTGACCGATACAGGTCGTTTGGAATTTTATCACCATGGTGAAAAAATCGCGGATGTGCCAGCCGAGCCTTTGGTTTTGGGCGGTGGTGCGCCGGTTTATCAGCGTGAATTTACCCCCCCTCAGTATTTGAAGCTCATTGAACAGTTTGATATAAATAAAATTGAAGAACCTAAAGATTTAAAAGAAACTGCTAAAAAACTGTGGAATTCGCCCAATATTGTATCAAAAAGATGGATTTATGAGCAATATGACTCCATGATTCGGACGAATACCCTCACAACCAATGCGCCTTCGGACGCCGCGATTGTTCGAGTGAAAGGCACTCAAAAAGCATTGGCTTTGACCACCGATTGCAACTCCGCCTACGTTTATGCCGATCCTTACAAAGGCGGTATGATTGCCGTTGCGGAAGCTGCGCGCAACATCGTTTGTAGCGGTGGCGAGCCTGTGGCGATTACTAATTGTTTGAATTTTGGCAATCCATATAATCCTGAAGTATATTATCAGTTTGTTCACGCGCTGCAAGGCATGGGTGACGCTTGTCGCCGTTTTGAAACGCCTGTGACGGGCGGGAATGTGTCATTTTATAATCAAATGGTTCAAAATGGCGTCATGACACCTGTTTACCCGACTACAACGATTGGCATGTTGGGGATTTTAGAAGATTTCACCAACCAAATGACTTTAGATTTTAAAAATGAAGGCGATATTATTTATTTGATAGGTGAAAGCAGAAATGATTTGGCGAGTTCTGAATATTTGCAACGTTTGCATGGTGTAAAACATTCTCCTGCACCTTATTTTGATATAGAAGAAGAGATATTTATGCAACACACCGTTTCATATCTCATTAAAAACAAGTTGATTCAATCTGCTCATGATGTTTCAGAAGGTGGACTTTTTGTTACGTTGATGGAGTCGGGTATGCCTAATAATTTGGGTTTTTCTATTGAAACACCTCAAAATACTGAGGGGGTACGCTCTGATGCTTTTCTATTTGGAGAAAGCCAAAGCCGTGTAGTCGTATCAGTAAAAGAATCGGAAGTTGCTCATTTTGAGCACTTTATGAATGAACGAAAAGGTGCATTTAGCAAATTAGGTCACGTAATGGGCGAGCGTATCAGCATCAACAGCGAAGGCTGGGGCAATATCACGACTTGGAAAAAAGTATATGATGAAACTTTGGGAGACATCATGAATAATGGGTAATAGGCAATGGGTAATAAGTAATGGGCAATTGGTAATGGGTAATGGCTGATGGTCATTACCCATTACTTATTGCCCATTGCCCATGTCAAGAATGGCTTCCTCCGTTTGATGCAATTTTTCTTTGCATAGCTTAATTAATTCAGAGGCTCTGCTGACTTTTTCAGCCAAATCGTCAATGCCAATTGTATCGTTCTGTAGATTTTGAACAATTTCTTGCAGTTCCTTCATGGCTGCATTGTATGAAAACTCATCGCTTTTTTTCTTAGACATATTTTTTCTTATTTTATAACACTTTTCACGACCCCGTCGGAAAGATGCGTTTCCAATTCATCTCCTGTTTGAGCATTTTGGGTATTTGTCAAAACTTTATTTTTTATTTTTGAAATACTAAAACCCCTCTTTAAAGTCGCTTGAATACTCACTAAATCAATGATATTCAAGGCATTATCTATTTTAATTTTTTCAAATTTTAAAATATTTTGACTGTCTTTTGAGAGTATATTCTGAAAATTATTGAGCAATGCCTTTTGATTTTTTAAATAAAACTCAGTATTTGTTTTAATAAAATTATCAATTTGAATCAATCGCCCCCCCTCAGTATTGAGCCGATCGCGGACATAAGATTGGAGATAATTTTTAATTTCAAACAGATTTGACTCAAATCGGATAATATGATTGAGTATAAAATCCGCCACCGCAGTCGGCGTTTTTAAAGAAGAATGAGCCACCAAATCCAAAACCGTTTGGTCAACATCGTGCCCAATACCTGTGAAAACCGGCAGTGGAAACCGCGCCACAGCCTCGCATACTGAGGGGGTATCGAAAGCCACCAAATCCAAGCGCGAACCGCCACCTCTGATGATAACCACACAATCGAAATTGTCTTTTAAAATTTTAATATTTTCAAGTTGTTGCAACATCATTTTTTCAACTAATAAACCTTGCATGGCTGATTGAAACAGTTGAATATCAATACTATATCCATATTCATTATCGTAAATATGATTCTTGAAATCCTGCCAACCGGCTGCTGTTTCGCTCGAAATAACAGCTATACGTTGGATAACTGAGGGCAATATTAAAGCTTGATTGCGCCCGATTAATCCCTTTTTTTGAAGTTCGGCTATGAGCTGACGGCGTTGAATTTCGAGTTTACCGATGGTATAAGTAGCATCAATATCGTCAATTATGAGTTTCAAACCGAACCGTTCATGAAAATCCAATCTGGCTTTGAGCCTAATTTCCATGCCTTCAGAAATAATACTACTCAAATCGAGAGAAGGGCTGCTCGTTTGGATGCGGAGATTAC
>JAYUUR010000608.1:0-7394 GCA_043754475.1 Saprospiraceae bacterium
ATCACTAATCAATTGAGCGGCTATTTCATCTGCTTTTTCGCCATATATACCCAAATCAAAAAGCTTCGACATCACCTCATCGTGGCAACGCTCTTGATAGGCGCAATAGCTTTGCAATTTCAACAAAGCCGCTTCTTGAGTGTGATATTTTTTCTTTTGCTCCAATTTCTAAGCGTTTTTCATTCCTTTCCAAGCATTTATTAAACCATTGGTGGAGCTATCAAATTTTTGTATCCCCTCAGTATTTTGCAATTCAGGCAGTATATTATTGGCTAATTGTTTACCCAATTCCACGCCCCATTGATCGAAACTAAAGACATTCCAGATAACGCCTTGAACGAATATTTTATGTTCATAAAGGGCTATCAAACTGCCCAAAGTCCGAGGCGTCAATAATTTAAATAAAATAGAATTGGTCGGTCGATTGCCTTCAAAAACTTTAAAAGGCACAAGTTTTTCATATTCTGAAGGCTTTTTACCCGCTTTTTCAAATTCTGCAATGACTTGTTCCTTTGTTTTACCCATCATCAAAGCCTGCGTTTGAGCAAAGAAATTAGACAATAAAATGGTATGATGCTCACCAATTGGATTATGACTGATAGCGGGCGCGAGGAAATCGCAAGGAATCAAGCGCGTACCTTGATGAATCAATTGATAAAAAGCATGTTGACCATTTGTACCCGGTTCGCCCCAAATAATAGGTCCCGTTTGGTAAGTGACCGCTTCGGCATTTCTATCTATGCACTTACCGTTGCTTTCCATATTGCCTTGTTGAAAATATGCAGCGAAGCGGTGCATATATTGGTCATATGGCAAAATAGCTTCTGATTCTGTGCCAAAAAAATTGACGTACCAAATGCCAATCATGGCTAATAAAACAGGCAAATTGCGTTCAAAAGGTGTATTTTGAAAGTGTTTATCCATCGAATGAAAGCCTTCCAACATCTTTTTAAAGTTATCAAAACCAATATTTAAGGCAATAGACAATCCAATAGCGGAGGTCAACGAATAACGACCACCGACCCAATCCCAAAAACCAAACATATTCGCCGCATCAATACCAAATCTGACCACTTCTTTTTCATTGGTAGAAAGCGCAATAAAATGCAATTTGATATGCTTTTCATCCTGCGCTTCCTGTAGAAAAAACTGACGGGCTGAATGCGCATTTGCCATCGTCTCTTGCGTGGTAAATGTCTTAGAGGCAATCAGAAAAAGCGTGGTTTCAAAATTGATTGTTTTCAAAACCTCAACCAAATGAGTCGCATCCACATTGGAAACAAAATGCACTTTCAAATGATTGGAGTATGGTTTCAAAGCCTCAGTCACCATAACAGGACCTAAATCCGAACCGCCAATGCCGATATTGACTATATCTGTAATCGCTTTTCCAGTGTAACCTCTCCAACTGCCTGAAATAACTTTAGAGCAAAACGCTTCCATTTTCTTTAAAACAGCTTTCACTTCGGGCATCACATCTTTTCCATCCAACATTACAGGCTTCCCTGACCTATTGCGTAAAGCTGTATGCAAAACCGCTCTATTTTCAGTCGCATTAATAGTTTCACCCTTAAACATAGCGTCAATTGCCGTTTTTAAACCACATTTTTTAGCCAATTTTATGAGTAAAGACAAAGTCTCATCGGTGACAATATTTTTAGAATAATCTATCAAAATATCTTCAAAACGAAGAGATAATTGCTCAAAACGGTGAGGATTATCAGCGAAAAGCGTTTTAATGGGTACGTCTTTTATCGTTTTATGGTGTTTAGTCAATTTACGCCATGATTTAGTGGAGGTTGGATTTATATTCGGAAACATAGTCATTCATTTTATGATTAAAATACGGCGTAAAAGTAGGGAAAAAAACTAATAACTCTTTTTCAACAGTTATTATGTTTTCATCCATTTATACTTAAAACCCATGTTTAACTAAAGTCACTCCTTCCTATTTCAATGTAAAAAGCCTTACAAAATGACGTTTTGTAAGGCTTTTTTACGATTTTTACTGAGGGGGTATGAGATTGGCTATTTTTCTGTATCCTCAAATAAAGTTTCTAATTCCTCAATATACCAGTAATCTAAATTGCTGTAACGAAACAACGCTTTACAACGGTCATTGAAATAATCCATCAATTTATGTTTAACTATCAATTTTAAGGCTTTTTCAAATGCCGTAGTTGAAGCATTATAATCTGCATCGGGCATGCCTCCGAATTGACTTGCAAAATCGGTTGCTGTTTCCACTCGATACAGAATCAAATCGACAACTTCATGTGGAAAAGCTGATATTTTCTCAAAATCAGTGATAATTTTACGGATATCTGCATTGCTTATATTATTACGAGGATTACCCGAAGTCGTCCAAAACTTTTTATAAATCTTAGTTTTACATTCTTCTAATATTTTCTGTCTGTCATCTTTACTCATCAAATCTTGTGCATAGAACATCTGCACTTGCTCCAATTTATTGAATAATTTGAGCAATTCAGTACGCAATTCCTCCTCAGTCATTTCAGCGAGGAGTTTTTTGAAATCGGAGAGTTTTGGTTTGGGCATTGTTTCAAATTTTAAAATAAATGCTAAAATACAAACCGCTTATTCTCTTTCAAAGAACAAGCGTTCTAAAATTTTACAAAATATTATCTATTAGCTCTCTATTTACTCCACTTTCACAAATTTATTAACAAAAATCTTATTGTCTTTGGATTGTATGGTGCAAATATATTCTCCAGATTTCAATTGAGAAATGTTTAAAATTTCATTTCTGTTGAAAATTTTACTCAATATCAATCGACCCGACAAATCATAAATACTCATTTGCCCTTCTTTAAAATCTGGATTTTCAATTTCAATTAAAATAGAATTCTGAGCAGGATTCGGCGAAATACTCAATTTTTCGGCTGATACTGAGGGGGTGAATATAGATGTTTTTATATTAGCCGTTTCAACAGTATTGGTCACAATGGCAGGATTATAATCAAAATAGATAAAACCCGTATTTTTTATCGCCTCACTACTACTCAAAGCCCTTTTCGGCTTAATCGCAAATTTCACAAATCCATGACTTCCTGCTTCATCTCTTAAAGAATCAGGCAAATAAATAGGATTAAAATCAAAAATCAACGCATTTTTATTGCGAATGGCTACTGTATAATCGTGGCTTGCGGCTATCATACGGAAGGTTGCCACATCCAGTTTATCGCTTAAAGTATCTACCACTTTTACAAAATCCGCAGGATAATTACCTGTGTTTTGAAAGCGAATTGTATAAATTAACTCTGTCGAAGGGTCAATTACTGAGGGGGGTGTTTTGCTGTTGTTAAAAGTCACTTGTTTGTCGTTGGGATCGTAAGAACCTACGACGGTTTGCACTAAAGTATCTACATTATCCGCTTTGAAAGTATCTCCTGCAATGGGTTCAATAGTCGCATTATTGAGCATTTCCGACTGTATGACAACATCCAAAGCCGTTTTCATGTCTACTTGAATTTTTTTTGTTTCAGTAGGCTTTAGCGCATTAAAATTCCAAATAACCAATTGATTGGTATTGCTGGTAGGTGGAACAGATGATTGAATCAGCGTTTGTTTAGGTTGATATTTAAAGATTACTTTGCTATTAACATTAATAGAACCCACATTTTTAATAGTTAAAATATAGCTATTATTAAAACCAGGACGTGGTGGTGTCAAAGCCGTAATATCTATTTTTAAGTCTTGTACATTGGGCGATAATTTTATGGCAAAATGCTTACCCGTATCTGATTTCGTCGTGATATGTAATGTAGGGGTAATGGTAGCATATTTGTTTTCATAACTGGCAGATATAGTATCAGAATCGGTTACATCTGCTATCAATGTATAAAAACCTGTGGAATCACTTAAAACAAAAGCACCTGATTTCTTTGAAGATATTTTGGCAGCAACAATAGGTGGCTCATTAGTATCTTTTCGATTATTGCCATTTATATCATGATAAACAAAGCCCGATATTGACCTCAAATTCACATCATTGAGCGACCTTCTATACAGTCCATTATTGGTAAAAGCGAATAAAAAACTATCTACTTGCTCTGTTTTATAAACAATATCGTTTTCTATACCCGTATTAAATAGCAGCCATGTTTTACCCGAATCCACTGAAATATGGGGTATTCGAGGTTCTGTCAATATCAAAATTAGCGCAGTAGGCGTGTTGGGTTTATTAACGACTAATAAGCTACTTCTATCAAGCCTATATGGACTTGAATAAGCGGTTGGTGCGGGTATTATCATTCTGCGCCATGTACGCCCAGTATCGTTAGAGTTAAATAATGACCCAAGACTGGCAGACCAAATACTATTAATTTTGGTAGCGTCTAAATATCTATATCCCACGAATGCAAAATTGTTTGGGCGTGGAATATTTTTAATCGTTCCATCTAATTTAACTGTTTTTAATTCGTCAAATTCCCAATAATTTTCAATATATGCGAGCAATTCTTTGTTGTTAAATGATAAAATCTGACCAGGGTTTATATTGGCAGTATTCGGAATAGCCGTCCATTTATTAAAAGGGGGTTGAGTTGAGTAGGCATATTCTTCATTGATATTTGTTCCTGTGGGGTTTGATAATATTATGGAATCGCCCTTTCGTGCTAGTGTGTTAAAACTTGGAAATGCGGAAATAGTATCTTTTCGTATGTTATTGACATAACATATCATAGGTGGTATAGCAAATGGTTCATTGGGTTTTATAGGCTCTCTTAGATAATAAGTGCTATCATTCACTGTAATTTTCTCAAAATGAAAAGGATATTCTATACTGGGTTGCCACGAAAGTCCTTTATCACTGGATATAAAATTGATGTATTGAGTTCCAAAAGCGGAATTTAGAAGAAGTTTCCCGTTTGGTAATTTCGTTATTTTACTTATGTTACTCATATCATCTGAGTAAGTACCTCCTTGTACATTCTCTTGATTGTAGCAAGCAATTTTTTTTGTTTCGATATTGTAGCCATACACCAAGTTCCCAAAATTGAAACACAAAACAGTGTCTTGAAAATTTAACTTAGGATTCGCATAACTACCCGCATATTTTTCAATTTCAAACGATTCTAAAACCCAATTTAAGCCCTTATCAATACTGGAATAGATTTTTGAATCGGCTACAACGTAGAGTTTGCTTTTATAAGTATAATAGTAGAGGTTATATCTGGGTAATGGTAAAGAAGGATTAGGTTCGTACCAAGTAGTGCCAAAATCTTTTGAAAACAAAAGTGCAAAATATTGTTCATTGCGATAATAAGAACGGTACATCAACGAATCAGCTATAATTGTAAAACTATAAGCCTCTTGATTGGGTATCGTTTTTACTACTTTCGTACCATTTGCGTAGCGCATCTCTACTGAATAAGAATTGCCTACATATTCAACGGAATCTGTTAAGGCTAGTAAACCATAATCTTGTGAATAATTAGTGGTTACATCTTCCCATTTTTTTTCAATTTTTTTATACCGCAAAACTAGCCTACGGGATGAAGAATAAGGTGCATCTTGACCAGAACAAACGTAGTAAATATAGCTATTATTTTGTATCATGAATGGGGAGCTATTAGAGCGGATTCTAAGTAAAGGCACATCCTTTTTCTCCCATGTATTTCCAAAATCGGGTGTAAAAAATATAAAAGTTGAATCGGAATTAGTGTTATAGCTTTTTTCATATACGATAAAAATACCTAAATTGTTCACGATATTTTGTTGTGCCAATATCGTATCGGTTGACTTAAAATAGGAAGGTCTTAGTATTTTCCAATTTTTACCATCGTCTTTTGAGTAATAAAGCCCATCTTTCCCATTTGAAGTTACTATGGATTTATACTTTGTAAAGGACGATTTATAACTCTCAAATGATAGACTTTGATGTTTTATCGTATTCCTCCCCGCCACTTTCTGCCATTGAGCATGAGCAGAAGTAAGAGATACAAGAAGCAAACAACAAGTAATAAAGATGTTTTTCATGCTTTTAATTTTAAAATGTGACGAAGATTGATTTTAAATAACAAATGCGAATATTGAGTTTAAACGCCCTTTTAGTAGCATTGTTACCTAATATTCGCATTATTAACAATATACTTATCTAAACTCTTATTAATTCAGCCCCGCCAAACTCTCCTCCAAAATCTTAATCCGCGCCAAAGCATCCGCTTGTTTTTGCTGCTCCGAAGCCACAATTTCAGGCTTTGCATTAGCGACAAAACGCTCATTACTCAACTTCGCGCTGACTGATTTGAGAAAGCCTTGTTGATATGCCAATTCTTTGGCAAGTTTCTCACGCTCTTCTTCTACATCAATCTCTTGATTCAAAACCACATAGAATTTATCAGTTCCAGATACAAATGAAACTGCATTAGGCACATCTGCATCTGTCGTTTGAAGGCTTTCCAAAACGCCGAGTTTTTTAATCAAATTTCTTACCCCCTCAGTATCTAACAGGTTTTTAGCTGTTTCTGATGCTTGATATTTCACTACCAAAGGCTCACGTTGTTTTAAGCCTTTATTGTTTCTGATTTCACGAATTTTTGAAATAATATCTTTGGCAGCTTCTACTTTTTTAATCAAATCCGCATCAAATTCAGTGGCTTTTGGATATTTGGCTACACATAAATCTGCCCCCTCAGTATTTTTACCATCCAATTGCTGCCAAATTTCCTCAGTAATAAAAGGCATGAATGGATGCAACATTGCCATGAGTTTGCGGAAAATAACCTCTGTTTTTTCAAGTGTCACACTGTCTATTGGTTTGCCATATTCGGGTTTTATCATCTCCAAATACCATGAGCAGTAGTCATCCCATATAAAATTATACAAACCCATTAAAGCCTCTGACAAGCGGAATTGCTTGAAATTGTCTTCAATTTCAGTCAAAACCACGCTCAATTTACCTTCAAACCAAGCGGCAGCCAAATTCTCAACCTCCGAATGATGCCCTTGCTCAACTTCCCAACCTTTCACCAAACGCAGGGCATTCCACATTTTATTACAGAAATTACGCCCTTGCTCGCAGAGTTTTTCATCAAAAAGTAAATCACCACCCGCAGGACTGGATGCCAACATACCAAACCGCACACCATCCGCCCCAAAATCTTCAATCAATTGTAACGCATCGGGTGAGTTGCCGAGCGATTTTGACATTTTACGGCGTTGCTTATCGCGTACCATGCCTGTAAAATACACTGCTTTGAATGGTCTTTCCTGCTTCCATTCAAAACCAGCCATCGCCATACGAGCGACCCAAAGGAAAATAATATCCCAACCCGTCACCAATACGCTTGTCGGATAATAATAATCAAATTCTTTTGAATTTTTAAAACCATTTAAAGTAGAAATGGGCCAGAGCCATGACGATGCCCAAG
>JAYUUR010000609.1:0-7390 GCA_043754475.1 Saprospiraceae bacterium
GCCTCGATAGTTGCCAATGAACATTTCCAATTTATCATCGCCGTTAATATTTCTCACAGCGGGCGTTGTTCTGGCGCCGTCTCGGATTTTACCGTAGTCATTATTCACGAGTCGAAAAGTGCCGTTGATGTTGTTTTCAAGGCTATCGTAAACAAATATTTCACCGCCTTCTGTACCAACAAAAAGGGTATATTTTCCTTTAAAATCCACGAAACAGGGTGCAGCAAAACCTGTTGCAAAACCAATATCCCGAACGTCTATTTTACCTAAATTTTGATTCGTGGCAGTCGAATTAAAATTGGGTTGAAAAGCGGTGCCGATGTTTTGAAAATACCTCAAATTTCCATTGCGCGTACCCGTCACGATGTCCATGAGACCATCCCGATTGAGGTCAATTATTTGCGGTTTTGATGTCGTACCAGCTTGTATATTTTTCCAATTGCTTTGAGGCGCGTCCATACTGAGGGGTCTGCCCGCGCCACCTTTATTTTCAACATAAATCAAAGTGCCACCGTCCTCCCCTACTAACATATCCACATCGCCATCGCCATCCATATCGCCAAAAGTTGGTGAAAAATTAAGAACATCAATATTGGATAAAGCCTTGAAATTCAACCAGTTATCATCGATTAATTTGTATTTAGGCGTTTGGTTCGTGCCTATATTTCTATAATAAAAAAGCCTTGAATCGCGCCCATTGAAAGGTAAAAAATAGGATAGATTACCTACAATTAAATCCGTCAAACCATCCGCATCCACATCTACAAACGCTGGATTTGCCCCCGCCCCCAAATCAATCATATCTTTTACAAATAAATCTTTTTGTTGCAATTGAAACGATGGAATGAGATTAGTTCCTATATTTTTATACAACCATGCGACATTATAATTCTCTATAAAATTGGAAGAACTCGGCGTCACTACCACGTCTTTTTTACCATCATTGTCCACATCCAAAATATAAGTCGCAGGGAAACTTGGCAGATTGACCCCCTCAGTATTAAAGGGAAAACGGTTGTCTTGCTGCGTCATCCAAGCCATTTGAGCCGTGCCACCATTGGTCAAATCGGATATATTTTCAAAGGAGACACTGCCGATGAGTAGGTCTTTATCACCATCATTGTCCTTATCATAAGTGGTCAATGACGCGCCGGGATGCCTGATAACGAGCGAAATATCGCCTTTCAAACTGTTCGCACAGACATCTTTTGTCCCTAATTTCACTGAATTTTGAAAGCCATTATCCAAAAAACGCCCCCAACAATTGTCCGCTAATTCATATATTAATGTATCTTTTTTAAAGCCACGTTCAACTGATAGATTTTTATAAAAATAAACATGCCCGCCGCCCACTTCAAACGATAAAATATCAAGGTCGCCATCGCCGTCAATGTCGTCAACATTAGGGATGTCCACATTATTTACATACAGATTCGTTCGAGTGCCATTACTGAGGGGGTAATTCAAAATATTGCCATTCGACGTGAAGTTGACACGGTCAAAAGCTATTTGATTATTGACCATTTTACCTTTAAAAATGCGGACTCCTGAAACCGCTCCATTATTAAAAGTAAAAATATCGGCTATGCCATCGCCATTGTAATCACGGAGCAAAGCCCAGTCATTGAGTTCGGGAAATTGGGTAATATACTGAGGGGTATAGTCGAAGCCGCTGCCATTGTTCAAAAACGTCATACGTACATTTCCTATGCGGTCGAATACAAATATGTCTTGTTTACCATCATTATTCATGTCAACCGGGCTGAATTGAGGGCAATTTAAGCCACCGGCTAAGGGCATTTTGTAGGCAATGCCACTGGCGTTTTGAAATTCGATGTTCAGGCGAGAGAGTGTTTGGGCTGGTATTTTACTAATAAATATCGTCAGGCAAAATAGGGTGTATAGCTTTTTCATTCTTGAAATTATTCTTATTTGATTTCATCATCAGGTATTGCGGCAGCTTCAAACTCAACATTGAGGTAAACTTCCTCAATATCCAATGTGATTGGCAGGCTTTTTAAAGTTAAAGCCCCTTCAGTGATATTGTTGCCGATAAGCCAATTGTCCTGTTCGTTGCAATAAAATTGCTCAATTTTTCTTTTCGTGGAGCTAATCAATATATATTCTTTCAGATTTTTTATTTTACGATAAGATTCAAATTTGTCGCCTCTATCGAATGCCTCTGTTGAGTTGGATAGTACTTCAATAAGAAGAGTAGGATTTACGACAATATCCTTAAAATCATCTTCAAAATAAGGTTTGCCATCTATGACAACTACATCGGGATAGAGATAGTTTTTATAATCTAAAAAACTGATGACCTTAGTATCACTTGAAGTGACTTGAAGATTAAGTTTTTTTTCCCTTGAATGTATGTTAATTAAAGTAACTACATTGCTTGTAGTTAAATTATGCGAATGTGTTCCCCCAGCCATTAATATGCGTTTGCGGTTAAAAAATTCATGTTTACCTGCTTTTTCACGCAGGTTTTTTCTTTCGAGTGTTAAATACTCTTCGGCGGTCATCCATTTCTTTTCTTCTATGGCAGTTGTCATTTTCTTTTCTTTTTACACAAAACTACTTTATTTTTAAATAAAAGCCAACTAAAACTGATATTCATTTAAGTTCAAAAAACACCCTTCTGTTGTGCATATTTGAACCTACTACACGGCATAAATATTTTTCAATTTCTCCAAAAGCAACAACATTTTAACATTGACTGAGGGGGTCACATTAAAAAAACGGGTATTGATTTTTATCCAATCTTTATGGCTTTCGATGCGCGCCAAATGATGGTAATAGACCTTCTGCGGCTTCTCCATCGGAGCTTTCCAATAGAGGGCGAATTCAGTCATGGCGAAGCCTTCTTTTCCATTGGCTGAGATGGTTTGGTCGCTGATAAAATAGATAAATTCACCTTTGGCAGGATAGAGAAAATGCTGTGCGGCGTGTTGCATCACCTCCGTTGGCATGGTGACAAAATCGGTATAAACACGCTCTTTTTCACTTTCAAAATCCAAATAATCGAATATCATTTGTTTCAAATCAACTGTACCTCGATATGCTTTTTCATAACGTAGTATTTTTTCAGGAATGTATATAGGATTGATTTCCTTGCAGTTATAAATAATGTGGTACAAGGCTAAACTATTCACTGCATTTTCCAACTCTTTTTCAAGCCTCAAAACTGATACATTTCTAAGGAACATTTCTGAAAAGCTCTCTGCCAATTGCTTGGCTCTTAAATCAACGGTTTGAGCAAAACCTTTGGTATAAAATGCTTTCAAATAATCATCCGTTTTCTTGGTCGCAATATTATTTGCCAAGCTTTTGAGCTCTTCAAAAAAGAGGTTTTTTATATCATCTTCTAAGACTTGAACGTACTCGAATTTATAGCGGCTTTTCTGATTAGCATTTGAAACAGAGGTTAATTCCATCGTCTGCATCGGATATGCACAGGCATAGCAAAACGGCACATCCGCCGGATTTTTCTTGAAACAGGAAGGGCAATCCGCCAAAGGAATCTCAACGAAAACGCCGCATTGATGACAAAATTTAGCATTTTCCACAAGACGTGTATGACATTTTGGGCAATAAACCATATTTTTGGTTATTAATTATTGGTTGTCAGTTATTAGTTAAAATTTTGTTGTAAAAATACTTGTTTATGTCTAAACAAAAGAAAAAATCGGATTTACCTCAAAAGATTTGCATCACGTGTGGGCGTCCGTTTTCGTGGCGTAAGAAATGGGGAAAAGTTTGGGATGAAGTTAAATATTGTAGCGATAAATGTCGTCAAAATCGTAAAACTTCATTTTCATCTCCCTAAAATTTCCATTGCTGACTATAAATTTTCCAAACACAACTATCTTTAAGTCATTTCCAATTATAAATTTCCATTTCTAATTATAATTTTCCAAACACAACTATCTTCAAGTCAATGCTGATTATAAATCAAAAGCATTTCACCTTGATAGAATGAAGACCCCTCAGTATAAGGGTGATTATTTGGTCAAAGACCACAGAATAGATATACGCAGTCAGAGGCTTCTGCGTAGCCTGTCCGATTATTTCGGGAAGCAAGCCCGTTTTTCATGGGGTGTTTTGTGGGTAATTATTAGAATACTTGGTGCGAGCAGGGCAAACGGAGTTTAGTTTTTTCTCAAAGATTTTTATCTTAATATTAGGTCAAAAATATTAAAATACTGAGGGGATAAAATCTTTACATATCCAAGTTTGGTTTTACCATAAATAATGGAGTAATTTGTTGAAAAATAAAGAAAAATGAGTCGAGATTCAGAAACTTATATTCAAGAAATCCATTTGAAAGGATATAAAAGTATCAAAGACCTGACTGTAAATTTGCAGCCGGGTTTGAACATCATCATTGGTGCTAATGGCAGCGGAAAAACCAATTTTTTGGAGTTTTTAGATGCAACTTTCAAAGATGACTATGAACGATTGTTCACTGAAAACGAATTTAATATTAATATAAAAGGGCTTATACATGCGCCGGAAGGAAAATTCTTTATTGACAGGATAGGAAAAAAAAATACTGATAGACGCTCCAAAGAAGAAGCTTATGTTATTGAAGAATTTTCAAGTGACGGAGGAATGAATACATATTATCTTGATGATAATAAGAAAAGGACTTGGGGTGGTAGCTGGGGGGGCTCTATTCTAAAACCATCCATGCGTTTTTTACAGTTTGATAATCCATTAAATATAGTGCTAACAGAGAAAGTAAATATAGGGATAAATTTCACCAATGAAGAAAATGAGCAATCCGATTATATCTATGATATTGATACTCATTTAATGAAAAGTTCTAAGCACACTTTTTTAAATGATTTATTCAATATTGATCCGTCTATATCACGCAATAAGTGGCATGGGTATAAAAGTATTGAAGATGCAGTTCAGGAAGCGATAGCTAATAAAATGTTTGATATTCAATACTTAATTAAGAGTCTTAAACAGTTTACACCTATAAAAGACTTTAAAATTGATTGGGCATTAACTCGAAGAACTATCAAGAAAGATGAAAATAAAGAAAACTCAGGTACAGCTTTAATTGAGGGCATTGATTTTCAATTTTTTGTCAATGACGAATGGCTGAATTGGACACAACTTTCAGATGGGACGAAGCGGCTATTTTACTTAATTGGCAGTTTTGTATATAACGAACCCAATCAAATTTATTTATTGGAAGAGCCTGAAATAGGCATCTATCCACACCAATTAAACCTTTTGATGAATTTTATAAAAGCACAAAGCCAACACACTCAAATTCTTTTGACTACTCACTCTCCACAAGTATTGAATTGCTTAACCGAAGAGGAACTTGACCGTATCATCGTTGCCCGATACGAAGGAAAAACAGGTACAAAAATGTACCATTTATCCGATGAAGAAAAAGGATTTGCCTCAAATTACATGAAAAATGAAGCATTTCTGAGCGACTATTGGATGCAATCGGGTTTTATGAACGAAGAATCAATCGAATCCTTATGATTAAAATAGGCATCATTGGCGAAAACTACCAAAACGACTCTTGTGCATTCAAAGCCTTTTTAACCCCTCAGTATGAAGGCAAAATCACATTCGTTCCCATACTAAAATCACTCAATGGAGGAAGACCACCTATTAAGAAGGTGTTGAAACTATTGCCAACCGATATTCAAAAGTATCAACTCAACGCTCTTCTTTTTTTACTCGACCTCGATAAAGACGCAAAGCGCAATGAGTGTAATCAATGGATTGCAACGATTCAGAAAGGCGTTTCGGTGAATAGTATATTCTACTTAGCTGTTATGGAATTGGAAGCCTTGATTTTGGCAGATATTGAAATATTCAACAAAAAATATGGTATCAAAAAACAATACACTAAAAACCCTAAATTTGAAGATGATCCCAAAAAAAAATTGGAAATTTGGACTGAAAAAGGCAAAGCCAATGCCCAATACAGTGTAAACGATGCAGAAGAAATTTTTAAAAAATTGCGTTTTGAAGTCGTTTATAAAAATCACTTTGGTGATGATAGTTTTCAAGAATTTATAGACAACTTTGAGAGGACTTTTAAAGTGAAAAGGAATAATTTTCATTTCTAACTATAACTTTCCAACACAACTATCTTCAAGTCAATGCTGATTATAATTTTTCATTTCCAACTATAATTTTCCAAAGACAACTATCTTGAAGTCATTGCCAATTATAAATTTTCATTTCTAACTATAATTTTTCCAAAACAACTATCATCAAGTCATTTCTGATTATAAATTTTCATTTCCAACTATAATTTTCCAAAGACAACTATCTTCAAGTCGTTTCTGATTATAAATTTTTATTTCTAACTATAAAAAAGTGAAACACTTCTGACATTGGTACAACTCTCTCAGTACATGCCATAAAACTATTTTTACTATTCATATATTAAGCGTAATTTTGCTAAAAATAATAGAAATGCTTATAGAACAAATAGAAAATGAAACCTTGATACGGATTCCAAACGCTTTGTTGAACGACAAAGAAGTTCAGTCATTTCTATCTTTTTTAGAAAAAACAGTGCCTTCAAAACCGGCAAAAAAAATACGTGACCAATTTGAAGAACTGTATCAAAAATGGCAATTAGAAACCGCTTTGCTTTCCTCTGCAACCGCTATTGTGTCGCATAAAGCCTATCTCCAAATGATTAAAATGGGTGAAGTTGTGATTCCATTTATCCTTTTGAAATTACAAAAAGAGCCACAGCATCTTTTTTATGCCCTATATGAAATAACCGGTGAAAACCCTGTTCCCTTCATTCATGCAGGAAATCTTGAAAAAATGACCAATGATTGGTTGCAGTGGGGACAAGAGAAGAGGTATATCAACTAATGGCAAAAAAACATATGCCATAAAAGAAAAAGGGTTCATTAAAATTGCCCTTTTTGCTAAAGATAACATTCCAACACATGCAGCACGCCAATTACCTAATGGTTTATGGACAAGTAAATTAGGGATTTTAGAAGATGTCAGACATTCACTATCGGCTATTTCAGGAGGTATTTACGGGTCTGTTGTTGTAGTCATGAAAAGAAAATCTCAATAATTATTTCATTGGGTTTTCACCCCCTCAGTATAAAGGTGATTATTTGGTCAAAGACCACAGAATAGACACATGCAGTCAGTGACTGCTGTGCTGTCCTTTACCCACATCTTTTAATACATTGATTATCAATGAGTTAGTAGAGATACATAACTCCACCATTTATGGTGGGGAGTAAAATTAGCCATAGTTAAGGCTTTAGCCACCCACCTTTCACTATAAATGAGCGGCTAAAGCCTTAACTATTTGAGCTTTTTTAACCCCCACCATAAATGGTGGAGTTAGTCAAAAAAGATGTGGGTA
>JAYUUR010000610.1:0-7363 GCA_043754475.1 Saprospiraceae bacterium
GAAAACGGAGAACATAAAGTAGAAAATCAGTATGCCCGGATGGTGCGTGAAAAAGGTAATAAAGGCGCAATTGATGTCATAGAAGAAGTGTTTGATATAACAGACCGTGAGTGGCGTGGCATTGGCGCAATTCCAATGAGTGGCTATGAGTTAAAAGAAAAATATGCCGCTTTTGATGCCAATTTGAAGTTTAATGTTCAAATTGAAAAAGTGCCTGAAAATCCAAATTGTATTGCTGGCGATATTCTGAAAGGTAAAAAGAAACCGCATGAATGTAGTCAGTTTGGAAAAGGTTGTACACCATCCATGCCGTTGGGTGCGCCAATGGTTTCATCGGAAGGCGCATGTGCCGCTTACTACCATTTCTCAAATGCCCAAATATTAATGATGAATGATTAAAATGTCTCTTAGTTGCCCCATGCCCAAACTCGATTTCGATGTCATAACATTAGGACATGGAAGCGGTGGTTTATTGACCCAAAAACTATTGGAAAGTGGTGTTTTTGATTTGTTGAAAAACGAACACCTCGACAAACGCCACGACGGGGCTGTTTTAAATTTCAATGGTAAAGTCGCTTTCACAACCGATAGTTTTGTCATATCTCCCATATTTTTTGCGGGAGGCAATATCGGTGAATTGGCAGTCAATGGCACGGTCAATGATTTGGCGATGTGCGGGGCGACCCCTCAGTATTTGTCACTCAGTTTTATCATTGAAGAAGGTTTGCTGATGACAGAGTTTTGGGAAGTCCTCGTGGGCATCAAAAATGCGGCAGAAAAAGCAGGTGTTCAAATTGTAACGGGCGATACCAAAGTAGTTGAAAAAGGCAAAGGCGATAAAATTTTTATCAACACGACAGGCTTAGGCGTAGTGCATGAAAAAGCCAATATCGGAGTGGATAGGATTAAAAACGGTGATAAAATTATTATCAGTGGTGATGTTGCAACACATGGCATCGCCATCATGTCGCAACGGCAAGGCTTAGAATTTGAAACGGATATTGTGAGCGATACTTGTAATTTAAACCATGTGGTCAAACAATTGTTGGATACTTTTGGTGAAAATATTCACGTCTTGCGTGACCCAACAAGAGGCGGTGTGGCAACTGTTTTAAAAGAAATAGCTGTTCAAGCCCAATGTGGTATGTTGATACACGATAAAGCAATCCCCATGAACGACAGCGTAGAAGGAGCTTGTGAAATGCTCGGACTTGACCCACTTTATGTAGCCAATGAAGGGATTTTTATCAGCATTGTAGCCGATGCTATTGCCGATGCTTATATAAAGATGCTTCAAAACACACCCGAAGGTGTGAATGCACGGTGTATTGGAACAGTCACATCGGAACATCCCAAACAGGTGCTTTTGAAAAGTGGCATAGGTGGCACTCGGGTTTTGAATCTATTGCCAGGGGAATTGTTGCCGCGGATTTGTTAAGGATACCCCCTCAGTATTTGTCACTCAGTTTTAGGTATTTCAAAATGAGTATCAGGAAATGCTTCTATAAATTGAATATTTTCTTTCAGATAAGTATTGGTGTGCAGTAGTCTTTCTCCTTTTGGATTCGAATCATATCTATCGCGGCGCGTTTGCAGTTTTAAACCGCCGACTTCTATAAATTCGGAATACTCGTTTAAGCCAAAACCTTTGCCGTGATCGAGTAGGGTGGCTGCTAATTGATACGTCTGTGGGTCGAAATAATAATACCACTTGTGATAAAGCGCACAAGAACCTGCGCCTTCTTGATAGGTTATTTTTACCACTTTCGTTGTCTTTCCATTAGCGAGCGTCGTTGGAGGCATATCATTATAGACTGAACCCGGGTCGGACATTTTGAAGGGTAAACCTATCAAATATAAACTGCCAAATATATTATTCCATGCTTCCGACCTGCTTTTTTCGTCATTTAAAATAACACCGTTTTCTATTTTTACAGCCCTCAAACCGTCAAATAAGACAACAATATTTTTGTCTTTATTTTTCCATGTCATTTTTCCTTTAAATGTAGGAAAGAGGTTGTATTCATGTACTTCTCTGATAATACGGCTTGTATCTCCCGTAATGGAATCATAAGAAATATTGACGCGTTCGTATTTTATTGCTTTTTTGGAGACCCAATTCTCCCAACCACCAGCTTTGGTGATAGCAGTTTTTGTAATTTTACCTGCTTCACTGTCAGGAATTGTCTTATAATAAGACACGTAATTTTCATAGCTATTGGCATTATTAGAAGCATTTTGATTGACTTCTTTTATATCTGATTTACAGCTTGTTAGTGTAAAAATTAAATAGATGGCGCAAATAGGCGCGAAGAGAGATATTTTCTTTCGATTAATTTGAATCATTTTGAACATTATTTTAATTTTTTAAAAATAGCACAGCATTAAAAATTTATAGTCAAATTGGCATAATAAAATGCTCCATTGAAACCAAATTGTTGAACACTTTGAGAATAGGGTGTCGAACCCAACGTATAAGCATCGTAAGGGGCGAGCACTCTATCGGGATAAACATTGGTGAAATTATTGCTGCCAACCGAAAGATTGATATTTTTATTGATATTATAGGACAACATGGCATCAAATAAAGTCCTTGC
The DNA here is from genome assembly GCA_043754475.1 of Saprospiraceae bacterium. Lineage (GTDB taxonomy): Bacteria > Bacteroidota > Bacteroidia > Chitinophagales > Saprospiraceae > JAAFJT01. The sequence continues at coordinate 2,598 of JAYUUR010000610.1, forward strand.
ACCAAAGGTCTGACTTCTATGTGGTGCGCCACTTGTCGGTTTTTCCCAAGCCGTTACTTCTCCAAAATGATTGCCTCGCAAAGTCAAAGAGAAATTGCCAAATTTGTAATTCAGAGACAACATAAGTCGTTGTCTTGGTTGTGCTGTTTCTATCAAGGCTTGAGAGACGGTATCAATGACCAAAACTTTTGATGTTGTTCCCGCTTGTAATTCAGTTGGTGCACCTTTGTTGTCGGTAATCTGCGTTTTATTTAAAGAAACAGAAAGGTTGGCATTGAAAGCACTTTTTGCCGTAAAGTCATGTTTAAATGTGGTTACAAAATCAAGCCCTCGCGTTTGTGTACTAATGGCATTTGTATAAAAAGCCACTTGCTCAAAGCCCGGGAAAAGTGGTTTCAAAGCGGCTATCGTACTAACAGGTAGATTTTCAGAGAGCATGATTCGGTCTTTAATATCAATCTGATAAGCATCCAGTGTAAAGATGAATTTGCTGCCGGCTTTTGCTGTCAGACCCAAATTATAGTTCCAAGAAGTTTCCGCAATAGGCTTGGTAACACCTATTTGTTTCAATCGGGGTTCGCTGCTTTTCAACAATTTTCTCAATAAAACATTCACACCCACTACTGAAGGGACGGTTGAGGTGTGGTAAATCTGTTGGGCTGCGGGTGCTCTGAAACCCTTATTCACCGAACCACGAAGGGCTACCCCCTCAGTAATTTTATAACGTGTGGCGATTTTACCCGAAATATTAGAGCCAAAATCGCTATAATCTTCATACCTCAAGGCTGCTGCAACAAGAAATTTGTCCGTAATATCCGACTCTATATCCGCATAAACGCCAATATTTGTCCGACTTTCGTTTGTGGCATCTTCGGGAACAATAGTAGGTCGAGGTGTTGCACCAGCTACTTTATTTTTTACAGGACCGACAATATAACCCAAAGAATCACCTGCCGTTTGAGTGAAACGTTCTAAACGGAATTGGCTGCCAAATGCAATATTCAGAGACTTTGTACCCGCCCAATTTTCTATATTTTTCGAAAAATTTAGGTCTGTTGTACTTTGACCAAAACCATATCGCCCGATGAAAAAGTCTTTCGGTGAATTAGCACCCAATGTAGCATTGGTAGAATTATGAGATAAAAAATCAAAATAATTTTGCCCGTAACCTGTACTTAAATCCATATTCCAACCCGATGTTTTCAGGCTGCGGATACCGACGAAGCCCGAATAATCCTGTGTCACACCTTGCTGATTGGGCGTAAAACCGTCGGGATGAACAGCAGGATTGGAGCGTGGATTAGCGGGAACAGCAGGTATAAAATTCACATTCCCTGTAATATCCCGCTTAGAATAACCCCCAAACGCATATAATTCAAGCGTTTTTGTCAAGGGATAACCCATATTCGCAAAACCTTGATAAGCGACAATAGGGTTTTGCCCATGCCTGTTGACTTCTACTTTGTTACCCGATGCGATAGTCGGAAATTTACCTCTTACTTTTCGGATACTATCTTCAACCGTATTGGACTGTGTTGCGGGTGCGTATATGCGTCCGGTATATGAGCCTGTTCTGTTGGAGCCTTCCGATTTTTGATAATGCAGCGTCATGTTCAGAAAACTGCCTTCTTTTCCCAAGCTCCAACCATAATTGAGCGCACTCATCAACGATTGTCCATCCCCTTCTGACGTAAGCCCATATTGATTTTTGAATGTCCCTTTATTGATCGATTTTTTTAAACCCAAATTTATAATACCTGCTATGGCATCCGAGCCATATTGTGCCGCCGCCCCATCCCGCATCACTTCTACTCTTTCCAAAGCCAAAGCTGGAATGGTGTTCATATCAGACATTATCGTCCCTCTTGCAACATTAGAACCCGGGTTAATGGCAGAAAATTGGTGGCGGCGTTTACCGTTTACCAATACCAATACTTGGTCGGGCCACAAGCCACGCAAAGTGGCAGGGTCGGTAAAACTGCCCACAGCATTATAGTATTTGTTAGAATTAAATGAAGGCGCAACGTATTTTATCATCACACCCAATTCCACCTGACCTGTAGATTGGAGTTCTTCTGCCATAATAATATCAATCGGTACGGGTCTGTTGACATCAGTCCGTGGCTTCCCACGTGACCCCAAAACAGAGACCGTATTCAAGGTTGTGGCATCTTCTTCTAAGGTAATACTGAGGGGGGTAGCCGTAGCTTTTACCTCCACCGTTTTGAAGCCGATATGACTGATATACAAAATTTCTCCTACTTCCGCTACAATTTCAAAATTGCCATTTATGTCTGTCATTGTACCCACAGTCTTACCTTTGGTCGTGACGTTGACCCCTGCTATTGGATTGCCTTTGGCGTCAATAATTTTCCCTGAAGCAGGTGGTGCAGGTTTGAGATTAATATTTAGCTTTTTTGATAATTCAAAGGCACTATTAGCCTTTAATTGATTGCCTAAAATAAATAAAGACAGGAATAGGAGTGTAGATCTCATAGTAAAAAAGCAAATTTTAGCAGGTTAAAAAAATTCGATTCTATTGTTATAAAACTAACTTGAGTATCAAAAATAGTAAAAAAATAGAATAAAAAAAATTCACGTTCATTATTTTAACATAACAGGCATTATTTTTACTAATGAAAATAATTTCGAGGCTTGATTGAATGTACTCCCCCACTTTTGAGTTTCAATTCCAAAATGGTGCGATTAATAGACGTCTTTTCTTGTTCTACAGTAGAAGATACTGAGGTTTCAATTCCAAAATGGTGCGATTAATAGTGATTGACTTTTGGGTGACTATATCGCCCACATCTCTGTTTCAATTCCAAAATGGTGCGATTAATAGCTGCATGGTTTTTAGTGAACCTTTCCGTACCCATCAGTTTCAATTCCAAAATGGTGCGATTAATAGATTTGAAATGACTGAGGCAGAGTTTGTAAATCATGTGTTTCAATTCCAAAATGGTGCGATTAATAGAACAAACATCAAACGAAGTGACTGAAACGGAGGAATGTTTCAATTCCAAAATGGTGCGATTAATAGGGACGAAGCAGACGCTATCGTTATTCCGGACGAAAGTTTCAATTCCAAAATGGTGCGATTAATAGCCTGTTTATTTGCGATTAGAAATGCGTTTCTCAAAAGGTTTCAATTCCAAAATGGTGCGATTAATAGCCTTGCGCCTGTGGGCGGCACAGAGAGCGGAGCGAAGTTTCAATTCCAAAATGGTGCGATTAATAGAAGCCGTACTGATTCCTAACGTTGCTAAAGCTCCTAAGTTTCAATTCCAAAATGGTGCGATTAATAGTTGTTGAAACTGTTGGAAAATTGCCGAGGTTTGTCGTTTCAATTCCAAAATGGTGCGATTAATAGTTCCATCGAGTCTTCAAGGTTAGGTATTGTTAGAGGTTTCAATTCCAAAATGGTGCGATTAATAGCGTCCTGTCTCTTGATATACTCCAGATTGTTGGTCTAGTTTCAATTCCAAAATGGTGCGATTAATAGATTAACAAAAGCTGGCATATCACCTTATGCAATGTCGTTTCAATTCCAAAATGGTGCGATTAATAGACCATCTTTAACAATCCCCCACCTTGAGGATTCAAGTTTCAATTCCAAAATGGTGCGATTAATAGGATTTTTTAACAATAAACAATAAAAATACATAAATCAGTTTCAATTCCAAAATGGTGCGATTAATAGCGGCAGATAGTCTGCTTCGGGATGGTCAATTTCAAGTTTCAATTCCAAAATGGTGCGATTAATAGCAAACTTTACAATCTGAAAAACCAACAGTTGAATTGTGTTTCAATTCCAAAATGGTGCGATTAATAGTTGGTAACGGCACAACTGCAGATGTTGATGTCAAGTTTCAATTCCAAAATGGTGCGATTAATAGTGACCAAATCAAAGATAATCTATTGCGCGTCAAGCAGTTTCAATTCCAAAATGGTGCGATTAATAGTAATTGACCAAAGCCACATCGAGTGCATTTTTTGCTGTTTCAATTCCAAAATGGTGCGATTAATAGTCATAATGGAAAGACAAAACAAAAATATGCCCAGCAGTTTCAATTCCAAAATGGTGCGATTAATAGGGGGTAAGCCTCTTATTTCTCTTGCAGTTGCTCCAAGTTTCAATTCCAAAATGGTGCGATTAATAGGCTTGAAGCCATCCAGTATGTTTTCATCCGTTGCACCGTTTCAATTCCAAAATGGTGCGATTAATAGCCAATCAACCAACAACGACCATTGATTTTGTCGTGGAGTTTCAATTCCAAAATGGTGCGATTAATAGTGTTTCTATCAGCATTATTGCAGATGCTTCATCAAGGTTTCAATTCCAAAATGGTGCGATTAATAGCAAACTCCATAATCTCCGCTTGCTGCATATAATTGAGTTTCAATTCCAAAATGGTGCGATTAATAGCGTCCAAATCAAGCATCGTATCTCGCCCGTCTCCTTGTTTCAATTCCAAAATGGTGCGATTAATAGATAGCGTTCGTTATCTGGGTACATTTAGCGAGTGCAGTTTCAATTCCAAAATGGTGCGATTAATAGTGGTTGAACCCACAGTTTGAAGCTAAGTTTATATCTAGTTTCAATTCCAAAATGGTGCGATTAATAGATATTTCTGAGCATAGCGGATTACGCTCAGTAGCTAGTTTCAATTCCAAAATGGTGCGATTAATAGCTTACAGTAGAGTTGCTTCAATTCTATTGTAATAAGTTTCAATTCCAAAATGGTGCGATTAATAGAAAACTA
>JAYUUR010000611.1:0-22329 GCA_043754475.1 Saprospiraceae bacterium
TTAGAAATTTATGGAAATTAATAAAAACCCAATAAAAAAAGGCTTCGGGTAAAATGGGGAAAATTAAATAAAGTCAATTGTAATAAATATTAATGTTAATTTTTTTTCAAGTTAGCGAATTTTCACTAATTTCACACTTTAAAATATATTGTACATTACAAAAAAGAGAATTATGAAATTAAAGCTTACTAACCAAATTCAACTAACATTTTTATTTCTACTTATTTCCCCCTTTATTTTTGCCCAAACCGTTGTAAAAGGTAAAATTATTGATGGCACTACGGGTGAAGTAATGGTCGGTGCCACTGTTGTCATAAAAGGCACAACTGTTGGCACTCAATCTGACTACGATGGTCTTTTTGAATTTAAAACGGATAAAAGTTATCCAATTACAATTACTGTTACTTTCGTTGGTTTTGAAACCCAAGACATAGAAGTGAAAGACGCCAAACCCCTCAGTATCAAGCTCGGTGAGCAAGCTCTGGCTATTGATGTTGTTGAAATTAAAGGGCAACGCATCAGCGACAAACAAAAAGCAGGTCCCTTAACTGTAGAATCAATGGATAGGCTCGCTATAAAACAAACAGCCTCTTTGAGTTTTTATGAAGGTTTGGGTGCGCTGAAAGGCGTAGATATGACAACGGCAAGTTTAGGATTTACAATTATTAATACACGTGGATTTAACTCTACTAATCCTGTTCGCTCTCTTCAAATTATAGATGGCGTTGATAATCAATCACCGGGGCTCAATTTTTCTTTAGGTAATTTCCTTGGTTCTTCCGAGTTAGATGTATTAAAAGTTGATTTGGTTCAAGGAGCCAGTTCTGCTTATTTCGGACCCAATGCTTTTAATGGTGTCATTTCAATGGAAACGAAGAATCCGTTTTTTCAAAGAGGACTTGCAGCATCCATAAAATACGGCGAACGCAATTTGACTGAGGGGGCTATCCGGTTTGCTGATTCGTATAAAAATAAAGACGGACATGATTGGATTGCCTTCAAATTGAATGCTTTTTATCTTAAAGCCAATGATTGGGTAGCTGATAACTATGATTCAGTTTCTCTCAGCCTTTCAGCTCGCACTAATCCGGGTGGCTACGATGCTGTTAATATATATGGTGACGAAACCAGCTTTAATGGCTCAAAAACCCAAAGTTTTGATGAGTTGGCTGGCAGAGGTGTATTCCATAGAACGGGGTATAAAGAAGAGGATTTAGTAGATTACAATACTAAAAACTTGAAAGCCAATGTTGCGTTGCACTTCAGATTAAAACCAAGCCAAGCAGAACAATCTCCCGAGTTAATATTTTCTTCAAGCTATGGTGGCGGTACAACCGTATTTCAAGGTGAAAATCGATTCAGTTTAAGGAATATTCAATTCAATCAAAATAAAATTGAATTAAAGAAAAGAGATAAATATTTTATTAGGGCATACTCCACTGCTGAAGATGCCGGAGATTCTTTCGACCCTTATTTTGCAGCTTTAATACTTCAACAACGCGCAAAAACAAATAACGGTTGGCTTCAAGATTACAACCGCTATTGGCAAAATGATATTTCTCCTCGATTGGATAAATTGGAATTTCCTCGATTTAATGATGCCGCCTTACCAGGTTGGTATGCTAAATATGCAGATTCTATAAGAGCTTTTGCTAATGAAACCCGCCTATCAGTAGATAATGGTGGTGTCAATACCCGTTTTAAATTCTTCAAACCCGATACACCTGAGTTTGAGGCTGAATTGAAAAAAATTGCTCAAGAAACTTTGAGAAGTACTGACTATCGTATTGGCGGCTCTCGATTCTATGATCGTTCTGCCTTGTATCATGTACATGGTGAATATCGTTTTCAACCAAAACACATCAATGAGATAGTGGTAGGTGGTAACGGACGGATGTATCGCCCTGATTCGAAAGGCACTATATTTTCTGATACCAACGGTAGAAAAATAACGAACTTAGAGTTTGGTGTATATGCAGGTTTAGAGAAAAAGTTTGGTAATGATAAATTCAAAACCAATGCGACATTAAGAATGGATAAAAATCAAAACTTCGGTTATGTTTTCTCTCCAGCAGCCTCTTTAGTTTGGCAGCCTGACAAAATCAATTTCCTTCGTTTATCTTTCTCTTCTGCTATTCGTAATCCAACGCTTGCCGATCAATACCTCAACCTAAATGTAGGGCGTGCTATACTGAGGGGTAATATTGACGGGGTTCAAAACCTCGTAACAGTTCCATCTCTTTTAGCATATTTCGACAACGTTATTTTAGATACAACCAAACTTGTCAGGTTTAATATAGCACCTATCAGACCTGAGAAAGTAAAAAGTGTTGAAATTGGCTATCGCACAACTTTATTCAACAGTACGTATATTGATATGAGTTATTATTTCAGTATTTATAACGATTTTATTGGCTATTTAATAGGTGTTGAAACCGATTTTACCAATCGTTTCAATCCTAATTTGCAGGCTTACCGATATGCTTCCAATTCATTAAATACGGTCACTACTCAAGGATATTCGCTTGGAATAAGTCATTATTTTCAAAAAAATTATCTCCTATCAGGCAATTATTCTTTCAACAAATTGAATACAAAAATTAATGACCCGATTATTCCTGCTTTTAATACACCCAAGCATAAATTTAATATCAGTATTTCAGGAAGAGATATAGAGCTTGGCGGTGTAAAAAATATCGGATTCAACTTCAATTATAAATGGATACAAGGCTTTATATTTGAAGGCTCCCCTCAGTTTTCAGGCGGTATTCCTACTTATGATTTGTTGGATGGACAGATAAATTACTCTATTCCTAAAATAAATACCACCCTAAAAATAGGCGGATCAAACTTACTGAATAAGAAACAATTCCAAGTTTATGGTGGTCCAAGAATAGGGCGAATGGCTTATATTCAATTGGTTTATGATTTTGTTGAAAAATAAGTACTTAAGTTTAAGGAAAATTATTCTATTTTATTGTAAAATTGTGACATATTGTAAATCTATTCTTTAGTGTTAATCTGTAACTAAAATAAAAAATGTATTTAATTAATTTTTAATCAAAAAAAAACTTCTTATGAAAAAATTATTTTTACCCTTATTATTCTGTTTCGCTTTAGTAGCAGGAAAATCGCAAACAAGGTATCTTGACACCACTTTTTTCCCTACGATAAGAGTGGACGAGACCGTTGTTTATGCTACAAATTTTACCATTTTAGCTAAATTTTTCGCTCAATCGCCGAGAACAATCCGTCAACCCCTTATTACAGATATTTATCGTCCACCTGCAACTGATACTGCTACTAAAAGACCTTTAGTACTTTACCTTCACGGAGGAAATTTCCTTCCAAATAATGCTACTGGTCCTGGCGGTGGGATTAGAGACTCAACTGCTATTGAGATTTGCAGACGTTTAGCTAAAATGGGTTATGTATCAGCTTCGGTTGACTACCGCGTGGGTTGGGCTCCCACACTCGCTGATGAATCTATGAAGCGTTATACACTTATCAATGCTGCTTTCCGTGGTATTCAAGACATTAATACGGCTATTCGTTTCTTTAAAAGAAATGCAGAAACATATGGTATTGACTCAACTAAAATAGTTGTTTGGGGACAAGGTACGGGTGGCTATATCAGTTTAGCAGCTTCTACTTTTAACTCAATAGCCGACTCGGTTAAATTTGATACCACTACTTATGGTCCTAAAAAGTTTTTTGTCGGTACAAATAGAATGGTTCAACCTTGGGTCAACGGTGACCTTGAAGGTAAAACTTTAACTATTGCACCTAATGGCTATTGGGATGGCATTATTAGCTCGATTGACACAATGAGTGTAGCTAATCATACAGCTCATACGTCAAACTTCCATATGCAAGTCAATATGGGCGGTGCATTAGGTGATTTAAATTGGGTAGATTCTAAAACAATTCCGGGTATTTCATTCCATGTACCTTATGATCAATTTGCACCTTATCAAAATGGGGTACTTTTTGTCAATACGCCTCGTGGACCAGAGCCTGTTATTCGTGTACAAGGTGCTGATTCTATTCAAAGAAAATTGGAAAGATTGGGTGTCAATGCTAAATTGAATGCTACTAAATTAAAAGCAGCGAGCAACCCATATCAGACTATATTTAATACCAGAAATGGTGGCTTGATCAATGGTTTATTCCCATTATTGGGTGATACCCTTACTGACTCTTCTCCATGGGATTTTTGGGCTTCTACAAATCCGCAAAATGCCAATGGATTAGTAGGTAATCCACGTATGTCAGCAGCAAGAGCCAGAAGATATATTGATACAATGTTTACGATTTATGCACCTCGTGCTTGTGTTGTCTTGAATTTGCCATGTGCGAGTCTTGTTTCTTCAACTGAAGAACTATTACAAAGTTATAATACTAAACTTGTAGTAGCTCCTAACCCTGCTCAAAAATTCATCACTTTTGATAGTGATGTAACAAATCCGATTCAAACTATTGAATTATTTGATGTGAGTGGTCGCTCGATGAAGCAAGTGCGGAATATCAATAGCCATTTTTATCAAATGGACAGAGGCAGCTTACCGAATGGTTTGTATATCGCCAAAGTCAAATTTGAAGGCGGTATTTTGAGTAAGAAAATAATCTTGGAGCAATAATAAATAGATATTAGAAAATAGACATTAGATATTAGACAGTTAAGTATTGACTATTAATATTATAAAAGAAAGACTATCATCGGTGTTCGGTGGTAGTCTTTTCTTTTTCAAATAGCATTAAATGCTTGGATAACTGCCGCCGCTTTTCTGTTTTGAATCACCGCTGCCAAGCGAACCATCGGTGGAAAAAGATTACCGCCAAAACCCGTAAACCAATGATTCTCCTTTGTTACTTGATTGTCGAGTTCTATAATCCTATCAGGCAGCAAATCGTCTGTCAGACCGTATAGATGGTTGGTGATGTCCCAAGCGCGTTTTCTGAAGAGTTCAAGACTGAAACGAGCCAATCTTTCATCTTGATTGCCAGCCAGCCAATCCAAAGCAATCATCATTAAGGAATATTTTCCTAAGGCTTTTTGTACTTCATCAATCATTTCAGAAAGGACAAGATTGATTTCATTGAAATCACGTTCCATTTCGGACAATGGTTTTCCCTCAGCCGTTTTGGCAGCAGCAATACCCAAATCAAGGCTGATATGCGAATTCATGCCTGCAAACAAATGTTGAATCATAAAAAGACTGGGGTTTTTTGACGCATTAAAGGTGATTTGCCAGGAAGAGGTTATTGGTGTGCCCGCACAATGGCTGCAATATGCCTCCAAATATCGATTGGCAAACATGACATCAAGTCGTTCCATTCGGTCAGCATCGTCAAACCGACCTGCCGCGATTCCTTCTTTCACGCGCAAAGTCACTTTGCGATATAGGGCTGCAAAAAGCCCCATCTTATTGTTTTCAGCTAAACATTTTGCCACAATTGTATCTAACTCCGCAATAACTTCATTGATATTTGATGCAGGAATTGCCATTTGGTTTATTTTTTATGTTTTCAGATGCTGTATTTTAATCCAACAAATATATTCATAAATCTGATAGCGATTGGAATGCGATGGATATTGTTTTAAATTTACTCCCTTCAGTTTTTTTTTCCCGACGAAGTTGGACTAAAATTTAAGAAAAGTTTCTACTTTTGTAACACAAAATTGAATGATAGATGAATAAAGCTTTTTTTACAGATATTAAAATTGAGAACTTTAAATCCCTCCGTTCCGTTGAGTTGAAAGACTGCAACCGTATTAATGTGCTCATTGGAAAACCCAATGTAGGTAAGTCTAATATCTTAGAAGCCTTGAGTTTGTTTTCATTACCTCATAGTTTATCTACATTTTCTTCTCGATTTAATAACTCTCTCAAATGGTACATTCGTTATGAAAATGAAGGTGAGTTATTTTTCAATGGAAATACAAATAATATCGAACCAATCAAAATACAAACTAACTTGGTTACCTGTATTGTGAATTTTGAAGATTTAGAAGGATTAAACATTGAATACAAAGGAGATAATTATGAGGCATCTATAAAATTGCAACTGGATGAACGAACAGGTGTTCCAACTATGAAGTATTCTCTCCCTTATTCACAACTTTATAAAACAGTCAAACGATATACATTTAAAGCTGATGGGCAAGGACAACTTAACACCAAAACTTTCCTTACCCGTCGACAACCTTCTTTTTTAAGCCCTCCTTACGGTAATAACTTAATGCAAATAATTGATGGAAGTCCTCAATTGACTGAATATTATTCTAATTTTTTTAAAGAGTATGGATTAGATTTAGTATTTGATAAAACAAGCTCTACTGTAAAGATAATGAAACAAATAAAAGGGGAAAGCGGTGAAGTTTTAAAAACATTTATTTTACCCTATAGTTCAATGGCTGATACACTTCAACGTGTTATTTTTTATAAAACATCCATCACTTCAAATACTGATTCTATTCTTTTATTTGAAGAACCTGAAGCGCATTCGTTTCCACCTTATATTGTCGAAATTACGCAGGAAATGCTTTATTCTAAAAGCAATCAATTCTTTATTACTACACATAGCCCGTTTGTATTGAATGATTTATTAGAAAATGGTAGAGATGATTTAGCTGTATTCGTTATGGATTGGAAAAATGGTGAGACAATTGTAAAAAAATTGACTGCCGAACAACTCCATGAAATTTATCAATACGGTGTTGATTTATTTACCAATATTGAAACCTTCATTTAAACTATGGATTTTCACATCATTCCCGAATGTTATGTTGATACGAACTTGATAGAAACGATTGTGCCGCCCGAGCGAGGAGGTTACAATCATCAAATGGGTTGCCCAAATGTGGCTAAAAAGATGACAGAAGATAAGGTATTAAAAGGTGGTTTTGCGCTGGGCATTATTGATAAAGACAAAAAAGAGATTGACTATGCGAAAGGATTTGATGTCATTGCCAATACGAGTCAATTAATACTGCTTAAACACCCCGACAAAAATCATTACTTTATTCAAATCATTCCTGCAATGGAGAAATGGATTCTTTATTGTGCCAACGAAGTGGGTATTGATATGGTAGAGTTTGGGTTGCCTAATGATTTTAATGAGTTGAGACGTTACTCAAAATCTGTTAAAACGAAAAAAGATGACCGATTTAAACGGCTCTTTAAATCTTTAATAAAACAAAATGCAACGGGCGTTATTCTTTTATCTAAATGGATAATATACTTGAAAGAGCACCCATACGACGCTGATTTAGATTTTTTTAAAGAAGGCTAAAGTAGCATCAGTAAGAGCCCCCTCAGTATTTCTAACAAAAATGCCCTTGCTTTTGGCAAAGGCATTTTTGTTTTACATTACATTTGATGAATGAAATACCATCATACCGTCACCAATTTAGAAACATTCATTTTATAATTGCGCCCAACAGGGATTTCTTTTTCACGTACTTTCACAGTGTTGCTACCCAACGAAGCAATTTTATCGACTGCCACGATGAAGGATTTATGCACTCTGATAAACTTATCCTCCGGCAATTTTTCTTCTAAATAACTGATGCGTTGGTAGGTGATGAGCGATTCTTTATCGGTCTTGATGCGGACGTAATCTTTGAGGCTTTCTATGTAAAGTATATCTTTCAGAAAGACTTTTTTCATTTCCCGATTTACCTTAAAATACTTGTAGGCTTGCTCATAACTATCTGATACTGAGGGGGTTGTATCGGCTATGATCATTTTTCTCTGATAAAATTTACCGACCGCTTTCATAAAACGCTCGTAAGTAATAGGCTTTAAAAGGAAATCCAATACATCAAATTCATAGCCTTCGAGCGCGTGTTCGCGGTAAGCGGTGGTGATGATGACGAACGGTTTGTTGGGTAAGTTTTTAAGCAATTCCCAACCCGTCATACGCGGCATTTGTATATCGAGAAACAATAAATCAATGGACTCACGTTGAAGAATAGACAAGGCTTCCGAGGCATTTTGACACTTTCCGACAAGCTCCAAATCAGCAGATTTGGTAATATGAGTGGCAACTAATTCCGCCGCCAACGGTTCATCATCAACAACTAAGCATTTTATTTTCATGACATTTATTTTTAGATATTAGATTTATAGACTTTAGATATTAGAGTTTGATATGTTTTAGAATTTAATAAACGGTAATAATGATTTAATTAAAAAAATGGCTTCGTTCGGTTTAGATTTCTTTTGTAATTGATTATTTTTCACAGCATTTTCTTTTTCACTGAGGGTTGTAGTATCAGAAAAATGAAGGGCATTTAAATCTAATTTTAAAGTAACAAGGTATGAATTTTCATCTTTCATTGTCTTTAATTCATATGCTTTCGGATAAAAAATATCCAACCGTTTGCGCAAATTGTCATGACCTAAACCATTGCCAAACTCACTGATGGGTACTTTATCATCATTGAAACTATTTTCAATTTTGAAGGTCAATTTACTTTTTCTCAAGGTAATATCAATATGAATCCAACAATTTTCGACTTCTTGACTCACGCCATGTTTGAAGGCATTTTCAACCAAAGGTAAAAAAAGGAGTGGTGGCATGTATATATTTTTAGTATTGTTGAAAACATTGACTTGCACATCTAATCGCTCGCCGTAGCGGATTTTTTCAAGGTCGATATAATTTTTTATGTACTCTAATTCTTTGTCAAATTCAATCGTCTCTTGTTTCGAATCATACAGCATATAACTAAGCAGGGCTGACAGGCGGTAAATCATGTCCGACGTTTGGGGCGAGCCTTTCATCGACAGCATGTATATATTATTGAGTGTGTTGAAAATAAAATGCGGCTGCACTTGAGATTTTAATAGCTGCAATTCGGCGGCAATTTTCTCTTTTTTAAGCACTTCTGCTTCGTGTTGATGTTGTTTCCATTTACCCAACATATATATCATGACCCCTACTGCCACTACAAGATGTACTTGCACCGCTCCAATCATTATTTTGGGTAAGAAAAATAAAGGCTCCGACAATTTTTCAGGGTCTAAAATCGGATACATGACTTTATAAAAAAAAGTGCGGCGAATGATACCTGACACAATCAAGCTGGCAAATAAACTCAACCAAAATGGGCCAAATCTTTTTTTCAACCAAAAGCGTTCGATGGTTACATAAATGGTATAATAAGTTGCCACCATCGTAATAGGCACTAATCCAGCTGCTAATAGCAATGACGCACCATAGTTATCCCGAATACTTGCTTCCGGCAACCATGTATATAAAAAAAAAATAGACCAAAAAAGAAAATGCCACTGCATTGACTTGGTGTTGTTCTTTAATTTACTCATATTGCTCTGCATTTCTACAATTTGTTTTAAGGTATTAAAAAGTCAAATCGTAGTTTTCTCATAAAAAATTCATCCATTTTTATATTTTACTCAAAGTTATTCAATTAAAAACGCCATTCCTTTGGTTTTTTTCTAAAAACTTTATTTTACTTGACAAACAACTCAACTAAAAGTCCAACGACTGAAGTATGTGTAATAAAAATTAAAATATTTTCCGATTTTCGCACCAGAATGTTTTAACCAATAAAACCCACTCCATTTTTATGAAAATAAGTGTCATCAATACCGGTTTTTTCAAGCTCGACGGCGGCTCTATGTTCGGCATTGTGCCCAAACGCATGTGGGAAAAACTCAATCCGCCCGACGACAATAACCTTTGCACTTGGGCAATGCGTTGTCTTTTAATAGAAACTGGAGACCGTAAAATCCTCATTGATACGGGCATGGGCAGTAAACAAGATGCCAAATTTAGAAGCCATTTTGAACCTTTCGGTGATGACAATCTTTTACAAAGCCTTGAAAATCAAGGTGTTAAAGCGGAAGATATTACAGATGTATTTCTAACGCATTTGCATTTTGACCATTGTGGTGGCGCGGTACAGCGTCTGAAGAGTGAAACAGACACTTTTACTGAGGGGGTACTCAAACCTACATTTCCTAACGCCATTTATTGGTCAAATCAACAACATTGGGATTGGGCAATGAAACCCAATGCACGCGAAGCTGCTTCATTTTTAAAGGAAAATTTTGTACCCTTGCAAGAACAGGGCGTACTTAAAATGGTTGAATACAAAGAAAATATTGAGTTTATAGAGAATATACATATTCAATTTACCAATGGGCATACAGAAGCCATGATGATGCTGAAAATAACTATTGGGGACAAAACGCTTTTGTATTGTGCCGATACCCTGCCTTCAAAATGGCATATTGGCTTACCTTATATTATGGCTTATGATGTGCGTCCGCTTGAATCGCTCAAAGAAAAGACTGCTCTTTTAGAAACGGCTGCAACTGAGGGGTGGTATTTATTTTTTGAACATGACCCAACAACCGAGTGCGCCACTGTTAAAAAAGACGAACGCGGACGCATTGTTTTAAATAAAACATTCATGTTGAATGAAGTTTTTTAAATAAATTTCAAAATAGGCAATTATAAGCGATTTCTATCTAAATTTGTCACACTATTTAACCAATCGCATCTGATATAGTATATGAAATTTTTAAATCATCCGCTCGGAAAAGTATTCACCTTTGTCGCTTTGGCTGCAATTTTTCAAAATTGTACAACGCCTCAAAAAGCAACTTCTTCCCCCACCTCTACCCCCTCAGTAAAATTAGCTGAAGGGCAAGCTAAAGCCTTAACAGAAAAAAAAACGGAGTATGAACGTTGGCAGCAACGAGCAGAATACACGATGGATGTAGATTTTGACCATAAAAAACATCAATATTCAGGTACTCAAACCTTAGTATATTTTAACAACTCTACGGACGAATTGAGCAAAGCCTTCTACCATTTGTTTATGAATGCTTTCCAGCCGGGCAGTTCAATGGATGTCCGCAGCCGCCTCATTGCTGACCCTGATCCGCGCGTATCTGACCGCATTTCCAAGCTAAAACCTGATGAAATCGGCTATTTGAAGATAAAATCCTTGAAAATGAATGGCAAAGCCTGTACATTTGAAACGGTAGGCACCATTCTCGAAGTGACTTTGCCTGAAAAAATAGCCCCCCTCAGTAAAGTGGTGTTTGAATGTGAATTTGACGGTCAAGTACCGATTCAAATTCGCCGCAATGGGCGCAATAGCCGCGAAGGCGTTGATTATTCAATGGCGCAATGGTATCCTAAAATGTGTGAATATGACTATCAAGGCTGGCACGCTGACCCTTACGTTGGACGTGAGTTTTACGGCATTTGGGGTGATTTCGACGTCACCCTTCACATTGACCAAGCCTTTACTGTCGGTGGTACAGGTGTATTGCAAAATCCTCAAGAAATAGGCAAAGGCTATGCTGAAAATGCAACGCCGAAAGTTGAAAACAGCAAATTAGCTTGGCATTTCAAAGCGCAAAATGTCCATGATTTTATGTGGGGTGCTGACACTGAATATAAACACGTAACTAAAAAAGCAGATGACGGCACTTTGATGCATTTTTTTTATATTCCAAGCGAAAAAACGGAGAGTTGGAATAAATTACCGGACATTATGGCTAAAGTATTCGCTTATAATGCCTTACATTATGGTCAATATCCGTACTCGGATTTTGCTTTTGTACAAGGCGGCGATGGTGGCATGGAGTACCCGATGTCAACATTGATTACAGGCGAACGCCCTTTGCCAAGCCTCGTGGGTGTAGCCGTGCATGAGTTGTTTCACTCATGGTATCAAGGCATTTTAGGCTCCAATGAAGCACTTTACTCTTGGATGGATGAGGGTTTTACATCTTTTGCCTCCAATTACACCATGAATCATTTGAAAAGTTTGGGCTTGATACCGGGTCAAAAAGCAGAAGCCAATCCAATGGAAGATGATGTACAAGGCTATGCTCGTTTTGCATTGAGCGGTAAAGAAGAACCCCTCAGTACACACTCCGACCACTTCATGACAAACACTGCTTTCAGCATTGGCTCTTATGTAAAAGGTGCTACTTTTTTACAGCAAGTGAAATATATTATCGGTGAAGAAGATTTCAATAAAGGCATGTTACAATATTTTGATACATGGAAATTTAAACACCCGAATGCCAATGATTTTATCCGAGTGCATGAAAAAATATCGGGTTTAGAATTGGATTGGTTCAAGGAATATTTCGTCAATACTACCCATACTATTGACTATGCCGTCGGTGCAGTATCAGATATGGGTCAAAAAACGAAGGTCACTATTAGGAAAAGAGGTGTGATGCCTATGCCGTTGGATATTGTAGTGACTTATAGCAATGGCACAACAGAAATGTACTACGTAGCCCTCGATATACTGAGGGGTGAAAAACTTAATGAAAATCCCAAGCAAAAACGCACAGTTTTACCGCGGTTGCAATGGACGAATCCGAGTTTCGATTTTGAAATAAATGCCGCCAAAGGTAAAATTTCAAAAATTGAAATTGACCACAGCCAACGTATGGCGGATGTGAATAGAGAAAATAATACTTGGATGCCGAATTAGGAATTTGAAAATTAGGAATTAGGAATTCCAAATTAGGATGCTCTGGAGGTGCAAAATATCGGTAGGCATGCAAAATATCGGTAGAGAAATATTAAAACAATGTGGAAAGCCCATGTGTTAAAACTGTTTAGATTAGATTTAAATTAAATTGATTTATTTTAAAAGGCTTTATAAGTTTTATTAAAAATAGGTTAATTCATACATTTGAGGCGAATTATTAAGAACTATTAAAAATCTTATCTATGCAACAAGTTGATACGACATATTTCCCCATTTTTGTCATGATGATTTTAGCTTTAGGCTTTGTCGTCACCGTCATGGTTTTGACACATATTATAGTACCCAAATTTTCGCCCAAATTCAAATCAAAAGTAAAATCAGAGACTTTTGAATGTGGCATCGAGAGTCAAGGCAACGCGCGGACACAATTCCCAATCAAGTATTTTTTAGTAGCTGTTTTATTTGTTTTGTTTGATGTGGAAGTGATATTTATGTATCCTTGGGCAGTCAATTTTAAGCAATTAGGCTTATTTGGCTTAGTAGAAATGTTTACCTTTATAGGCATTTTCTTGGTTGGCTTTTTTTATATTGTTAAAAAAGGAGCTTTGAATTGGGATAAGTAATTTTAAACCGCTATGAAGGAATACGCCTTTGGCACAAAATGTAAAATTTTAAACCGCAAAAGTTAAATTAAAGAAACAGTTAAAAAAAAATTGTTAAAAATGTGTCGTTTGCCCCCTAACCCCCAAGGGGGAACGCTTTGGAAATATTGAACATTTGAGCTATTATATTCCAATTCTTCCAATGTATTCCCCCTTGGGGGTTAGGGGGCAAACATCAATCGAAGCACTCAACTTTCAATTTTTACAATTTATTTTTAGAGCATCACATAAATTATAAATGGCAGAATTATCAAATCCGACAGCATCAATAGATATACGTCCTGAGAATACGCCCATAGGTGTAGAAGGCGCTGGATTTTTTGCAACCAAATTGGATTTTGCAGTGGGATTGGCGCGTAAAAACTCGCTTTGGCCCCTACCCTTTGCTACTTCTTGTTGTGGCATTGAGTTCATGTCCACTATGTCTTCTACTTACGACCTTTCGCGTTTCGGCATGGAACGCTTGAGCTTCTCACCACGTCAAGCGGATTTGCTGATTGTGGCAGGTACTATTTCCAAGAAACTGGGACCAATATTGCGTCAAGTATATGAGCAAATGGCAGAGCCAAAATGGGTCATTTCGATGGGTGCTTGCGCTTCGAGCGGCGGCATTTTCGATACTTATTCCGTTTTGCAAGGCATTGATAGGATTATCCCCGTAGATGTTTACGTTCCCGGTTGCCCGCCTCGCCCTGAACAGCTCCTCGAAGGCATCATGAAACTTCAAGAAATGACTCAAACGGAATCGGTTCGCCGTCGAGACTCCCCTCAGTATCAAGCAATGTTGAAGGGTTTTGGCTTGGATTAAACCAAGCCCCTAACCCCCAAAGGGGGAATACATTGTGAAGTATCTGAATGTCTAATGTCTAAAAATCTAATGTCTAATAAAAAAATATGCAAGCGAATATCGTTCATCCTGAATTAAAATTTAGAACGCCTGAAGTTGAAGAATTGAAAGCAAAAGTTGAAGCCAAATTGCAACAGCGGTTTGGTGCTGACTTGTTGGCTTCTACTATTGACTATGATTTTCCTGTTTTTTTTGTCAAAAAAGAAGCAGTGATAGATGTACTTGAATTTCTGTATTATGATTCAGAATTGGAATTCACATTTTTGACGACCATGTGCGCTTCGCACTTCCCCGATACTGAGGGGGCAGAGTTTGGCTTGATGTATCAACTGCATAATATGCCTCAAAATTGGCGGATTAGGATTAAAACCACCATGCCGAAAGATGATGTAAAAGTGCGAACGGCTACTACCCTCTTCCGCACAGCGAATTGGATGGAGCGTCAGGAGTTTGATTTTTTCGGTGTTGAGTTTGAAGGACATCCAAATTTGAAACGCATTTTAAATATGGATGAAATGAATTATTTCCCGATGCGTAAAGAATATCCTTTGGAAGATGCTCGAAGAGAAGATAAAGATAATTCTTTTTTTGGCAGATAAAAATTGAAGTTGTGTTTATAAATTTATTAAAAAATGAGCCTACAACGTCAAGACAAGCCTAAAAATTCAAAGTCCAAAAAGCAAGATTGGACTTTGGAGCAATATTTTGACCGTGAATACAAGGCAGAAGGTAAGCATGAGTTTTTGAATGGTGAAATACGGGCAATGGCTTATACTTCTGAAGTGCACGGCAAAATACAAAGTAACCTCATGGGCAGGTTATTTCCCTGTACAGAAGCGCATAATTGTGAATTGTATGGAAGTGATAGAATGATTTATGTACCCAATTGTAATAATATATATTACCCGGATTTGGTGATAGTGTGTGGCGAGCAAGAGTTTAAACTTCATAAAAGAACGATGAAAGCCACACTTAACCCCTCAGTACTCATTGAAATTACATCACCTTCAACTGAATCCGAAGATAGAATTGATAAACGAGATTGTTATAAAACTATTCCATCGCTCAAGCAATACATCATCGTTTCACATAGAAAAAAAGCTGTTGAAATTTATAATAGAATGGAGGGAGACATGAATAAATGGATTAATTCTGAGGTAAAAGAGGAGGAGGAATTTGTAGAAATTGGCGATTGTAAGATTTTATTGAAAGATATTTATAATAAAGTAATTCTCTAAAAATCAAAAAAAACCACTATGAAAAAAACATTTATTGCCCTATTATTAATTGTACCAATGGCTCTTTTCAGCCAAACTCAAAGTCAAATGAATGCTCAGGCTGCAAAAGATTATGCCAAAGCAGATAAAGATTTGAATACAGTTTATCAGCAAGTGTTGAAAAAATATGCAAAAGATACGCTCTTTATAAAGCATATGCGATTGGCAGAAAATGCGTGGGTGAATTTTAGAGATGCTGAATTTCGGCGTCAATTTCCAAAATTCATGAGCGGGCAAGTAGAATATGGGACGATGTTCAGCCTACAAAGAAGTAGTTTTTTGCAGGATTTAACAGAACAAAGAACCAAAACATTGAAGCAAATATTGAAAGATGGTCCGAATTAGTTAAAATATAAATATATGAGCGCAGTTGCAAATATTGAACAGCAAATAGAAGATAAGGAGTATCAAATACTGAATTTGGGTCCCACGCACCCCGCTACGCATGGTATTTTTCAAAACGTTCTGAAAATGGATGGTGAAATAATACTCGATGCGGAGTCAACCGTTGGTTACATTCATCGCGCTTTTGAAAAAATATGCGAACGGCGTCCGTATTATCAGATACCTACTTTGACTGATAGGATGAATTATTGCTCCTCGCCTATCAATAATATGGGTTGGCATATGAGCGTCGAGAAGCTCATCGGTTGTACAGTGCCTAAACGCGCTGAATATCTACGGGTGATTATCATGGAATTAGCGCGTATTTCTGACCACATTGTTTGCGATACCGTAATTGCTGTAGATACCGGTGCGATGACAGGTTTCCTTTATCTCTATCAATGGCGTGAATTCATTTATGAAATATATGAAGAAGTTTGCGGTGCAAGACTGACGACTAATATTGGTCGCATAGGCGGCATGGAGCGCGATTTCACTAAAAAGGCTTGGGACAAACTCCACCATTTTTTGAAAGAATTTCCTAAAGGTTTGAAGGAATTTGATAGCCTCGTTTCGCGCAACCGTATTTTTATGGATAGGGTCATTGGCACGGGACCCATTTCAGCAGAACGCGCTTTGAATTATGGTTTTACAGGTCCGAATTTGAGGGCTGCGGGCGTGGATTACGATGTGCGCGTCATGAACCCTTATTCATCTTATCAAGATTTTGAATTTGACATTCCATTAGGCACGAGTGGCGATACTTTTGATCGCTACATGGTGCGCATGGAAGAAATGTGGCAATCGCTCCGCATTATCGAGCAAGCTGTTAAAAATATGCCTGACGGTGATTTCCATGCTGATTTACCTGAATTTTATCATCCGCCGAAAGAGAAAGTCTATTCTGAAATGGAAGCCTTGATTTATCACTTCAAAATTGTGATGGGTGAAGCCGAAATTCCTAAAGGTGAAATATACCATGCCGTGGAAGGTGGCAATGGTGAGTTGGGTTTTTATATCAATTCTGATGGTGGTCGTGCGCCTTATCGGGTTCATTTCCGCCGCCCTTGTTTCATTTATTATCAAGCCTATACCGAGATGATAAAAGGCGGTATGTTGTCCGATGCGATTTTGGTTTTATCAAGTTTGAATGTCATTGCAGGAGAATTGGATGCTTAGAAAATGATGAATTATAAATGATAAATGATAAATAAAGAAAGCGTTGGAAATCAATTTTTTATGTAAAATACTGAGGGGTGTTAAAGTGAAAAATATTTTAAAACTGCCTTTCAATTTTAAACCCATTATTATTTTCATTAAGCAAAAACTCTGTTTCATGGCATTTTTCAATCCTTGGCATCATACGCCGATTGGCGAAAATTCACCCGAAGTCGTGACCGGTATAATAGAAATACCGAAAGGTACGCGCGCTAAATACGAATTGAATAAAGAGACGGGCAGATTGAGATTGGATAGAGTGATTTATTCAGCGATGTATTATCCAGCGAATTATGGTTTTATCCCTCGCACGTATTGCGATGACCATGATCCATTGGATATATTGGTGCTGTCTCAAATAGATATTCGTTCCTTGTGTGAAGTCAACGCTAAAGTCATTGGCGTAATGCGAATGATAGACCAAGGCGAAGCAGATGATAAAATCATAGCGGTAGCAGCCGATGATATTAGTGTATCACATATCGATGATATTGCAGAACTACCCGAGCATTTATTAAGAGAATTGCGCAATTTCTTTGAAGATTATAAGAAATTAGAAAATAAAACGGTCGTCGTTGAAGAGTTTTTAGATAAACAAATGGCGATTCACATCATCAATCAAAGCATCGAAGATTATAAAAAATATGCTCATGAGCATGGCATTGAGTAATATATTCCATTGACAATTCCCAAAGGGATTCTTTATAAAAATTATTGACAAGATATGACAAACGGTCAAAAAGACATACAATTTTCACCTGAAACCCTCCAACGCGCAGAGGCAATCATTGCTCGTTATCCCGAAGGCAAGCACAAGTCGGCTTTGATACCACTTTTGCATTTAGCACAAGACGAATTTGGCGGTTGGTTGAGTCCCGAGGTCATGAATTATGTGGCTTCCATTCTAAAAATTCAAGATATTGAAGTCTATGAAGTCGCTTCATTTTACTCCATGTTTAATTTGAATAAGCGCGGTAATTGCTTGATAGAAGTTTGTCATACCTCCAGTTGTTGGTTGATGGGTGCAGAAGATGTCGTTCGTCACATCAGCAAACGCTTAGGCATCGGTGTGGGCGAAACTACGCCTGATGGCATGTTTACTTTGAAAACAGTAGAGTGTTTGGGTGCTTGTGGCTACGCTCCGATGTTTCAAGTAGGTGATAAATTTTATGAGCATTTGACTTTGGAAAAGGTGGATGCGTTGATTGAGGAGTTTAAGGGGGAGTTTGCGGGTAAATATTCGGTTTATTTGGATTAAAATACTGAGGGGGGTAAAAGGAAAATGAAAATAGAACAACTTACATTAGAGAACTTCAAATGCTTTAAAAGTGAAAAAACATTTGACTTTTCAAGGCTTACTATTTTGACTGGTGCAAATAGCAGTGGTAAGAGTTCTGTGATGTATGCTGTTTTGGCTGCATTACAAACAGGAAGTTTCCCTAATTATTTTTCACTGAATGGAGACTTTGTTAATCTTGGAGATTTCAAAGAAGTGTCAAATAATCACAATTCTAATAATACTATTCAAGTTAATTTAAATATTAATGAAAAGGATGGACTTGTGAAAATTAAAACCACATGGGCAGAGGACAAAAAAGATTTTCTTCCTAAACGAATTTATTTAAGTATACAAGTGGATGATAATGTAAAGTTGGAATATAAAAATAATTTACATTATATTGATAATGATGGAAAAGAGACAGTATTCAAAGAATTTAAAAACGATTACATAAATTATATAAGTGCATTTCGTCATTCACCAAAAAGAACTTACTTAGAAAAAAATAAAGCTGATTTTAAGATTGGTACTGAGGGGGAAGAATACATTGACCAAATTGTTGAATGGGATAAGCGTTCAAATGGTAAAATCAAGGAATTAGTCGAAACGATGAAAACATTGGATTTGATTAAAGAAATAAAAATAAACAGATTAGGTGGTGGTAGATTTGAAGTTTTAGTAAAACCTGTTAGTAGCAATAATTTTTCTGCATTAAGTGATGTAGGTTCAGGTGTAAGTGCGTTTATGCCTATAATAGTAGCTGATTTGCAATTACCCAATGAATCAACCCTTTATTTACAAGAGCCTGAAACACATCTACACCCCTCAGTACAATCGAAGTTTGGAGAATATATTGTTAATCAAATCAATCATTCAGAGAAAAATTACGTGATTGAAACACATAGTGAGTATTTTTTAAATAGAATTCGGTTGGCAATTGTAAAAGGAGAATTGAAAAAAGAAGATGTGAAAGTCTATTTTTTAGAAAATAATGGGGAAGATACAAATGTTTACGATATAGATTTTCGTAAAAATGGTGGTATTAGAAATGCACCACCATCATTCTTTGAAACGCATTCTATGGATGTTATGGAAATAGCCTTAAATGCCTTTGAAGAATGAAAAAAGACATATTTATTGACAACAATATCGCCAGTCAATATTTCAGTAATCCAATAGATGAGGAATATAAAAACCTTATTGAGTGGTTATTGACACATAATGAAATAGTCGATGAAA
Source organism: Saprospiraceae bacterium (assembly GCA_043754475.1). GTDB lineage: Bacteria > Bacteroidota > Bacteroidia > Chitinophagales > Saprospiraceae > JAAFJT01. The sequence goes on from JAYUUR010000611.1 coordinate 19,409, forward strand.
ATGCATATTTGGTCGTATCACCCTATTTACTCAGAGAATATCATGAATCGAATAGAAATGCCAACTCCCGAACGAATATAATCAAAATAGTCGAAGAATTGACGAAACAAGAACGGTTGATCCTTTTTTCAAAAAAGCAAATTGAAGGATTTCAACAAAAACATTATTCTAATAAAATTCTAAAAAGATTATTGTCAAACGCAAAAGATAGAAACCATTTGCCGGCTGTTTTATTGTCCGATAGAAAAATGGCACTGTCAGAAGATAGTAATTTTCTGAGCGATTTAAAAGAGTTTTCTGATTTTGAAATAATAACTGCCAAGCGACCAGAGAATTTGAATTATAAAGATTGAAATACTGAGGGGTCATAAAACATTGAAAATCAATAACTTAGTTTAAATTAATCAATATGTAAACCATTTTAATTGAAACAAAAGATGCTACTAAATACAGCTTATTTACAGCTCATTTGAAGAAAAGTAACAATACAATTATAAATGATTTTAAGGAATCTGGAGCAAATACATCAACAATTAAGGGCAAAAAAAAGTAATATCTTTTTAGATGCACTTAATATTAGGAATTTTAGAGGGATTCAAGATTTAACAATCTCCTTTAAATTCCCTGTTTGTGTATTGGCAGGTGCAAATGCTTGTGGAAAAACAACAATTTTATTTGCTTGTTCATGTGCCTATAAAGTTCCCGGTGCAGGTATTAAGGATTTTGTTCCCACTACTTTATTCCCCAACTTGACCGTGAAAGGCAATCCTAATATTTCAGATGTTGAAGATGCTACTGTTTTTGAATATTATTATACTCAAAACGGTAAGAAATCAAATATGCGGTGGAGTAAGGGAAAATCATGGAATAAAAGCGGTGGACAACAACCCGAGCGTATGCTTTATTTAAGAACACTTGCCAATTTGACAAGCCCAACGGAAGTTAGAAGTGTCTTACAAATTGGTCAAGGCGTTTTCAATACAGAGACTCTAACTTCGGATTTAATCGCTTTTGCCCAACGTATTTTGCCTTTTAATTATGCGAAAATAACTATCCTCAAAAAAGGTAAAAAGAATTTGATGATTGCTACAAGAGAGGAAGCCAACGGACAATATTCAGAGTTTCACATGTCGTCTGGTGAAAGGGCAATTTTGCATATTTCAAGGGATTTATCAAATCTTAAAGATGCTATTGTGCTGATTGACGAAATTGAAGCGGGTCTTCATCCTTTTACACAGCAGCAAATAATGCTCGAATTACAAAGACTTGCTCTAAGAAATAACTTGCAAATTATTGTTACAAGCCACAGCCCTGTTATTTTAGATTGTGTGCCTATAGAAGCAAGAATTTTCTTAGAAAGAACAGCCAATAATGTCATTCAAAAAGACCCGTATAAAGATATTATTCAGAAAGCATTTTATGGTCAATCGTTAGAAAAAATTTCAGTGCTTTGTGAAGATGATATTGCTGAATCTTTTTTATTTGGTGTCATGGATAATCTTAATATTAAACTTGGCTTAGAGCCTGATGATATGAAAATTGGGCGAGATACCGGTAAAAATGAGTTCAAACAGCATATTGAAGCCATTGGAAAATTTCAACAACTTGATGATTTTATCTTTGTTTTAGATGGAGATGCTAAAAATATGGAAGGCGAACTCATTAAACATGCGGACGATAAATTCAAAAAAACGATTAAACCATTGTTTTTACCAGGTGATGTACCTGAAATGTGGGCTTGGAAAATTTTGAAAAAATATACTCTTGAATATGCCAAGCTATTAGGTTTACAAGATGCCGATTTAAAACGCCATATCTCTGATGCTGATAATATATTTGATGGGGCAGCCGATAAACTTACAAGTATTGCAAAAAATAAATTCTATTCTTTTTGCGAACGCATTAATAGAGAAACTCATGAACTTATGCGTTTTATTGCAAGACATGAAACAGAGAGAGGTATTGATGATATTAAAATATTTTCAGATGAATTTGAAATGCTAATAAAAGCATGGCAAAGCAGAAAATAGTCATAAAACATTGAAAATCAACGATTTAAAAATATATGGGCAAGAAATTATTATTAGACAAAGTCCACATTGAGGGCATTCAAAGTTACGACGTGTATCGCAGAGAAGGCGGTTATGCATCGGTAGAAAAAGCATTGCAGATGGAGCAGGCTGTCCTTGTTGAAGAAGTGAAGAAGTCGGGACTGAGGGGTCGAGGTGGTGCAGGCTTTCCGACGGGTATGAAATGGTCGTTTTTGGCAAAGCCCGAAGGTGTGCCGCGCTATTTGGTTTGCAATGCCGATGAATCGGAACCGGGTACATTCAAAGACCGTTATTTGATGGAAAAAATCCCGCATTTGTTGATTGAAGGCATGATTACATCTTCGTTTGCATTGGGCGCGAATACTTCATACATATATATACGTGGCGAGTACGCCTATGTCTATAAAATCTTGGAACGTGCCTTGAAAGAGGCTTATGCAGCGGGGTGGTTGGGTAAAAACATTCAAGGCTCCGGTTTCGACCATGATTGTTATATGCAGATTGGCGCGGGGGCGTATATATGTGGTGAAGAAACAGCTTTGTTGGAGTCGCTCGAAGGCAAGCGGGGTAATCCACGCATCAAGCCGCCGTTTCCTGCGGTGGCAGGCTTGTGGGGCTGCCCGACGGTGGTGAATAATGTGGAAACCATAGCGGCGATTGTACCGATTATCAATAATGGTGGCGAGGAATATGCAAAAATCGGTATCGGACGCTCTACGGGTACAAAATTAATTTCAGCCAGTGGTCATATCAATAAACCGGGTGTTTATGAAATAGAAATGGGTTTGCTGGTTGAAGAATTTATTTACAGCGATGAATATTGTGGCGGTATTCGCAACGGTAAAAAGATAAAGGCGTTGGTGGCTGGCG
>JAYUUR010000612.1:0-2492 GCA_043754475.1 Saprospiraceae bacterium
AGTTGTTCATTTTGTTTTTCTATCTGACTATTTCGCTCCAAAAGCAAGGCTTGAAACCGATTTTCTTTAGTCAGTTCCTCAATTTTACGCTGTTTTTCACGCAATGCGTAGCGGATTTCGTAATCCAAAATATGCATATTGCGCTGCATTTTCAGATAGTCCTCTTGTTTTTCGGAATAAATCTTTTGCGCGCGCAAAGCCCTTTTATAGTTTTGATTTTTCTTTAAAATATCTGAAAACAGTTTAAATCCACGCAATTCTGACGCATCGTCTTTCATCCGCCTTGCTGCGGCAATACCCTTTAAAACTAAATCCATTGCCCCCTCAGTATTTTCCTCTAAGAAAGCTATTTGAGCTAAGTTCAAAAGATTGATTTGACGACCCGGTGCATTATCCATTCCAGACATATACTCAGCCGCCAATTGAGCATTTTTTACAGCTTTAAACATATCGCCGAGTGCCAAATAAGTGCGGCTCATGAGCGCGTTAGCGTGGGCAATAAAAATTTTTCGTTCTAATTTTTTGGCAGATTCAAAAGCTTTTTTAAAAAAATCAAGGGAAAGGAGATACTGGTCGGACGCATAATAAAGATTGCCAATATTCAAATTAATAGCAATGCGCGTTGTATCTGTCAATACATTTTGATATTCATTTAAAACGGTATTATATCTGTCAAGGGCTTCTTCGTAGTTGAATAAATTGGCATAAATAGTTCCGATATTAATCAAACAGTTAGAGGCATTGCTTCTCAATCCTAATTTTCTGCTTTTTTCTAAGGCGTCCACAAACATGGGCATTGCCGTTTTATAGTCGGAAAAAACACTGCGCGTGATGCCTATATTGGTCAATGCTGCTACCTCTTTTTCGCTATCACCCACTCGATGACTTACTTCGAGAAGCAGTTCGCTGAAATATTCTAATTTTTTAAAATCTTGTTTTTTGAAATAAATTTGAGAGAATCGGAAAAGCAATAAAGCGTTCAAATCATCCGAAAATACTGAGGGGGTAGTTTGAAAGAGCAGCCATGCTTCATTCAGAAGGTCAAGTGTTGTTTTGTAATCATTTTTTTGAAAAGACAGGTTGCTCAAGTCAATAAGCGACACTATTTTATTCAATGCATCTAATTGACCGCGCTTCTCTTCAACGATTTCGGAGTTGTGTATTATTTCTTTAGTGAAATTTGACATTTAACTTGTAATTTTGTGTAAAAATGAGAAATTAAATCAAATTATTAACAATATGATACAAAGAATTCAGACAATTTACTTATTAATAGCCACTATCGTATTGGGGCTTATGTTTGTACCCCTCAGTATCGGGACGGCTACGCCCACTTCCGAAGGCATTTTTGCAGATGGCATATTCAACCTTTACGACAATAAAGGACTCATGGCTCTGAACATTGTTCCGATGGTGGATTATTTCATCGCTATTTTCCTTTTTACCAATAGAAAATTTCAGATGATTTTAACGAGTATTGGCAGCTTATTGTCGTCAGCTTTTGCTGGTGTTTGCGCCTATATCGTCACGATGGATTCAGCTCAAATAGCCTTGGGCGCAGCCATGCCTTTATTGGCTCTGCTCTTCGGCTATTTGGCTTTCCGCAATATCAAAAAAGATGAGAAAATTGTGCGGTCTGCTGATAGATTGAGATAAAACTTTTCAATCCAATATCTCAAATTTTGTATAAGGCACCAAAGCTTTCGGAATCCGCACCCCCTCAGTCGTTTGATGGTTTTCGAGGATAGACGCAATGATGCGCGGCAACGCCAAAGCCGAACCATTGAGCGTGTGGGCGAACTGCATTTTACCATTTGCATCTTTATAACGACACTTCATCCGATTGGCTTGATAAGTCTCAAAATTAGACACTGAACTCACCTCGAGCCACCGTTTTTGAGCAGCCGACCAGGCTTCAAAATCGAAAGTCATGGCAGAAGTATGACCCATATCGCCACCACAAAGCCGCAAGATGCGATAAGGCAATTCTAATTTTGCCATTAATCCTTTGATGTGTTCAACCATATCGAGGAATACATCATAGCTTTTTTCAGGATGGGCGAATTGTACAATTTCTACTTTATCGAACTGATGCACCCGATTCAAACCGCGCACGTGAGCACCATAACTGCCTGCTTCCCTACGGAAACATTGCGTGTAGCCGCAATATTTTATAGGAAAATCTTTTTCAGCGAGAATAACATCACGTAAAATATTAGTGATTGGCACTTCTGCCGTTGGAATCAAGTACAAATCATCTTTTTCAACATAATACATCTGCCCTTCTTTATCAGGCAATTGCCCAGTGCCACGCGCCGATGCTTCGTTGACCACGAGAGGCGGAATGATTTCTTCATAACCGGCAGCATGGGCTTCATCGAGGAAAAATTGAATCAATGCGCGCACTAATTTCGCTCCTTTCCCTCTAAAAACAGGAAAGCCCGCACCGGCAATTTTGACGCCCAATTCGAGGTCGAAAATGCCATATTTTT
>JAYUUR010000613.1:0-22088 GCA_043754475.1 Saprospiraceae bacterium
CCGGCTGCCAGATTACGGCGGTAAAAAGCATTGGATGCTTCGGCTGTTGAGAAGCCAGCGTATTGACGAATTGTCCACGGCTGAGAAACGAACATGGAACTGTAAGGTCCGCGTAAAAAAGGAGCTATACCTGCTACAAATTGACGGTACGATACCCCCTCAGTATCAGCAGCATTATAGAGGCTTTTGACCTCAATTTTTTCAGGAGTTAACCAAATCTCTTCTTCTGAATCTTGATTATTAATTAGCGGTTTGTATATATTTCTATTGAATTTTATTTCTTTAAATTCGGGCATTTTAAAATTTGGTTTTATTTAATTTGAAAAAATATAATCACAATCAATTGATTTTCAAATATTTATAAAATAATTTAAATTTTAACTTGAAAAATGGTCAAATACTGAGGGGGTACTTTTTATGTTTTAAAAAAGTGTTTTTTAAATTGACTATTCAAAGATAAATCATTTCGTTAAAACACATATAGTTCTCTCGATGTTTTATTAAGGTATTAAATTTGTATCCCAACCAATTGAAAATAATTTTGTTATGAATAAGTTAAAAACGACGTATGAGAAAGTTTTATAGAACAATTTAAGCGTTTGGCATATTTTTATAACACAAAAGAGCAACTTTTTCGTTTAAGGAGTATCTTTGAAAAACGATTAAAAATTATGTATAAAATCTGGTGGAATATGAAAATTAGAAATGTGATTTTGACGACAGTCGTTGCCAGTGTAGCACTTTTGGCAGCTTTTTGTCCAAAGCCGGTATCGGCTGATAAAGAAGCTGTTTTGCTTCAGAGCATGATGCAAGTCATGAACCAACTGCATTATAATCCGCAATTGAACAATGATGAATTCTCTAAAAAAGTGTACAAACTGTATCTTGACCGTGCTGATCCGGGGCGTCGTTTTTTGACGCAGCCTGACATTACAAGTTTGAAACAATATGAAACGCTATTAGATGACCAAATTAAGGTACAAGATCTTACTTTCGTGAATCAGTCTATTCAATTATTGGATGCAGGTATTTTGAAAGCAGAAACGTTTTATAAGGAAGCGTTGGCTCAACCGATTGATTTTTCCAAAAATGAAACGGTAGAGTTAGATGGTGATAAAAAACCATACGCCAAAGATGATAATGATTTGAAAGACGTGTGGCGTCGGATGATTAAATACGAAACCATGTCTCGTATTTCCAATAAAATGGAAGAAAAGGAAAAAGGCAAAGCTGACTTTAAAGACAAATCCGAAGCAGATTTTCAAAAAACCGCTTTAACGGAGGTGACTAAAATGTATAATGACTATTTCAAACGCATCAAAAAATTGAAGCGAATGGATAGATTATCTACTTACCTCAATTCTATTGCCAACGTCTATGACCCGCATACAGAATATTTTGAGCCTATAGAAAAACAAAGTTTTGATATTACAATGTCTGGTCGTCTGATTGGTATCGGTGCACGTTTGCAAACAGACCTTGAAAGCGATTTTACAAAAGTATCTGATATTATGATAGGCGGTCCGGCTTGGAAACAAGGCGATCTCAAAGAAGGTGACCTTATCATGAAAGTGGCTCAAGCAGATAAAGAAGCCGTAGATGTAGCGGGTATGGACATCAATGAAGTCGTTTCTATGATTAGAGGCAGCGAAGGCACAGAGGTGCGCTTGACTGTTAAAGGTAAAGTGGATGGCAAAATAAAAGTGGTGTCAATCATTCGTGAAGAAGTTATTATTGATGAAGGTTATGCAAAATCGCTTGTGATTCAATCAAATAAAGATAGCGAAAAAATAGGATATATCAAACTGCCTAAATTTTATGCTGATTTTGAAAAAGAAGATGGACATCAGTGTGCAGAAGATGTTGAGATTGAGATTGAAAAATTGAAAAAAGCAGGTGTTAAAGGTATCATACTTGACTTGCGCAATAATGGCGGTGGTTCGCTTCGCGATGTTGTCAAAATGTCAGGTTATTTTATTGAAGAAGGTCCTATTGTTCAGGTAAAAGATCGTGACCATAAGCCTGAAGTTTTAGACGATAAAGACCCCTCAGTACAATACGGTGGCCCGCTGATTGTGATGGTGAATGAATTTAGTGCATCTGCTTCTGAAATTCTGGCAGCGGCTTTGCAAGATTATAGCCGAGCTATCATTGTTGGTTCAAACACTTATGGTAAAGGTTCGGTACAACGCTTTTTTGATTTGGATCGGGCAGTTTATGGCAACAATGATGTGAAACCTTTGGGTCAAATTAAAATTACGATTCAGAAATTTTTCCGCGTCAATGGAGGTTCTACGCAATTGAAAGGTGTGACGCCTGATATTATTTTACCTGACAATTACTCTGAAATCAATGTTGGGGAAAAAGACAATGAACATCCGATGGCTTGGTCTCAAATTAGTGCTGTGAAATATGCTCAATCAGTGGTTGATTTAAAAAAATTGCCTAAGATTGCTGAAAATAGCTCCAAGCGCGTTCAGAATAATCCAACATTTAAACTGATTGCTGAAAATGCACATCGCATCAAACAGCAACGCGATAATAGCGAATACACGCTTAATTTGAAATCATATAGAGAATTGGAAGCCAAGCAAAGAGAAATCGGTAAAAAGTTTGAAAATGCAATCAAACCTATTGACGGCTTTATGGCTGAAAACTTAACTGGTGACTTTACAGCCTTGACGGCTGCTAAAGATACTTCAAAAATGATTCGCAATAATGAGTGGCTCAAAGATGTGAAAAAAGATGTTCACCTCTACGAAACGATGATGATTATGAAAGATTTCATCCAAAATGCTACTTTTAAAACCGCATCGGCTGAGATTAAAAAGAATTAATTTCTAAAGAAAAAATAATATTTTTAAGTTAAATTTGCTCACGTAAAGTTTATATTTTACGTGAGTTTTTTCATTATATAAACCAATCAAAATTATGACAAAGCAAAGAGCTATCCCAGTTGTTGACTTATCTAAATTCACTAATGGAACACCACATGAGCGCGAACAATTCGTCGAAGAATTAGGCAAAGCCTTCCATGAAGTGGGGTTCGTAGGCGTTGTGAATCATGGTATTCCTAAATCATTGATTGATGATTTTTATGCACAGGCAAAAGATTTTTTCGCCCTGCCTGTAGAGAGTAAAAGAAAATATGAAGTGCCTTCTTTAGCAGGTCAGCGTGGTTATACAAGTTTTGGAAAAGAACATGCCAAGCATACTACCGTAGCAGATTTGAAAGAGTTTTTTCAAATAGGGCAAGAAGTAGCAGATGGGGATGATGATGAAGATTTATACCCCGATAACGTGCATATTGAGGAGAAACCTCTATTTACAGCAACTGGAATTCAACTTTATCGTGCTTTTGAGAAAGCGGGAGGCTCACTTTTAAGAGCTATTGCTATACACCTCGATTTAGGTGAGCATTATTTTGATGATAAAATTGAAAAAGGCAATTCTATCCTTCGTGCCATCCATTATCCACCTATTCGAGAAGAACCGGCATCGGCTATTCGAGCTGAACAGCATGAGGATATTAACCTCATAACACTCCTTGTGGGTGCGTCAGCAGGCGGTTTGCAGCTTTTGACTATGGAAAATGAATGGAAGGATGTCGTACCGGAAGAAGATGAAATCGTCATCAACGTAGGCGATATGCTCCAACGATTGACCAATAATTACTTAAAATCTACGACGCATCGAGTAGTCAATCCGCCTCGTGCTGAATGGCATTTGCCGCGCTTGTCCATTCCTTTTTTCTTACACCCTGTTTCACAAATGGACTTGACTTGCTTGACTCGAACTGTTTCGGCTGAGCATCCAATCGCTTACGCGTCTATAACAGCTGGTGAATATTTGAATGAACGGTTAAGAGAGATTGGACTTAAAAAATGACCAAATAAGTATTTATTTTCATAAGCAGCAAATGGTCATCGCGAGGCGTTTTAGTTTCAATTCCGCATAAAAGAGACGTGAACAAGACCTAATTTTAACCTACTCAGACTTTGTAACAAAGTATGGATTTAGTACTCAGTTTAGAATTCGAAGAACGAGACCTTATACAAGCGTGCATAGCACGTGAGCGATGGGCGCAACAGAAGCTGTATGAGGAATTCTACGGCAAGATGATGGGCGTATGTCTCCGCTATGCGAACAATCAAGATGATGCTTTGGATATTCTCCACGAGGGGTTTATCAAAATATTTAAGCATATCGGCTCGTATCAACCAGGTACGGCACTTCAAGCGTGGATTCGGCGCATCATGGTCAATACGGCTATTGATTATTATCGAAAAAATATCCGCCGCCGCACTGAAGATTTAGAAACGGCGTACGACTTGAGTAATGACGAAGCAGATGCTATCAGCCAATGTTCTGAAAAGGATATTTTGATTGCCATCACTCAATTGACACCGGCGTATCGGGCAGTATTTAATTTATATGTAATAGAAGGGTACTCGCACCGCGAAATTTCTGAACAATTAGGCATCACTGAAAGCACCTCGCGCTCTAATCTTGTGAAAGCGCGCTTGAAATTGCAATTTATTTTGAAAGGAAATCAGACTGTAGAAAATGGAGAAGAATAATCAAAATATAGATAAAATAGACAAAAAAGTGCAGGAGGTGCTCAAAGACCTCAAAGTGCCTTTGAATGCTAATCATTGGAATTTGATGAATCAGCGACTCAATGATTTGGATAATCAAGAAGCCTCTTTTGATGAATCTATCCGTCAGAATATGCAAAATACAGAAGTACCATTTCAACCGAATCATTGGAATGTGATGAATCAGCGACTCGGTGAGTTGGATAATGAAGACACTGCTTTTGATGAATCTGTTCGTAGAAATATGCAAAATTCAGAAGCGAAGTTTCAACCAAATCATTGGGATTTGATGAATCAATGCCTTGAGCAAGAGTTTTCTTGGAAAGCAAAAGTGGTCAGATATAAGGTGATTGAAGCGGCTTTGATGTTATTGTTGCTCTTCACAGCCTACAATTTGCCTGATTCTATGCTTGGAGATACTTTTGGAAACGAGTCAGCAACTGAACAAAACCCTTCGACAATCTTAAAAGATTTAAATAAACCTTCTGATATTAAATCATTTGATAGAGGCACTGAATGGCGCAATAATATGCAGAAGCAGGAAAATAATCAACCTAATTCTACTTTAGATAAAAATGGTGTGCCGATTGTTTCAATAGATTCCAAAGACAATTTGAAAGAAAACAATCAAGTACAATCGCCTCTTGTTTTTAAAGATAATAATGCAGAAAACAGTGTTTCAAATAATCAAAATATTGTTGACGACGATTTTAATGCACCTTCTTCTAAAAATAAAGCAGTTCAAAGTATTGAAGTTTTAATGCCCATTTCTTTGAAACAAGCGAATCCTATTGCATTGAATTTCAATAAAGGAGCATTGGATTTCAATAAAATAAATGTTCCTGCTAATGCTATAGCTGAAGTAAGTGACCTTAATATATTAAGACCTAAAGCCTTGACTATCAATGCTTTATATGATGATCCGCAATTGCCAAAAATGGCTAAAAGAAATAAATGGTGGCGGTTAGGCATCTTCGGTTCGCAGAGTACAGATTATATGACCTCTTCGTATGTGGATAAAGGTGATGTTAAAGAATTGGCTGATTTATCTTTCAATAGAGGTATCGGCGTAAATGCTATCCGTAAAAAAGGTAAGTTTGAATTCGGGATGGGCATTATTTTCAATAAAAAAAGCTATAAAACACACTTACCTCCTGAATTAATATCTGGTTCAGTAGTGACAGGAAACTCAACTCAAGTCGTTTTTCCCGAAGTTGTCAATCTCGATATAGTACGCATACCCCTCAGTATGGACTATCATTTTAAGAGTTTGGGTAGATGGAATATGTTTGTAACTTTGGGTGCTTCTTTCAATGCAACGTCTAAAATAAAGATAGATTATTACGATATCCCTGCCACTTCAACAACACAACAGACCTTTGGATTGCAATCGCGCAGTGCATCGTCAATCAATGCTTATGGAAAATCGTACAAGTTTTTAAGTTTAGATAAAAACGAAGGCAATTTTTATTATTCAGCTCATGCGGGCATCGGCGCTGAATGTAGAATAACGCCTTTAATAAGTGCTTATTTACAACCCGTTGTTGAAAAGCAATTCGGGAAATATGGCATCGGCTCTCGCAGTGATAAAATCAATTCAGTGAGTGTACAAGCTGGTTTAAAAATGATAATTTCTCAAAAAGAATTTTGAGTTTAGTGATGAGTTATGAGAGATAAGTTATGAGTGAAAAAACTCATAACTCATCACTTCCCACTATTTCTGTTCATTCAAACTCCAATCATAATCTTGATAGGTCAACTCCGCTTTTTCACTCAATTTAGTGGTCGAAAACTTGTTTATAAAGGCAATGACTGAAGGGGCAGCTTTTTTAAAATCCCCTGCAAACCATGTGAAAATTTTGGACATATCTGCCTTTGTCGATGATTTTATTTTATTTCTATTCCCATCATTAATGAATGCTTTGGCTTGACTATCCAATTGCGCTTGCAGTTTTTCACCCGTAAAAGCTTCATTCAAAAGCGGTGGGCAGCCTTTTGAAGCGCAATTGACGGCAAAGTGAATGCGCGGGTCATTGAATTTGGGGCGAATGATACCATGCTCAATATCATTCAAATTATACATTTTACCTTCAATTTTGATGAACTTGATTGTCCATGTATCGCTCACGAACGGGATACCGCTTTTGATGTCCTTGATACTCTTTAAAGGATAATGCATACATATCAGCTTGATTGTGAACGCATTATACGCATTTATCCAATAAGCGAGGCTTTCGTCCTTGCTCCAATTTTTATCGTTCGGGTGACTTTTAGAGAGCAAATCGAGGTAAGAGTTGAACTTGACACTATCTTTAATAAAACCTTTATAATCAACATACCCCTCAGTATTGACGTACTTTTTGAGCAAACTATCGAACATCGCATGGTTCACAGGCTTTGATTCAGATTTGTAATCTTTGACTTTAATGCAACTTGGAAGGGTTGAAAAAAGAAGAATGGCAATAAAAATTTTGATTGTTTTCATAAAATATATGATTGATTTAAATTGTAAGACGTTCATTTTTTAATCTGCTTTAAATACGAGCTTTCTCTACAACTGGATTTATATTTAAACACATAGTTTAGATAGAACACATAGGCTGGGTGTAAAAACTATGTGTTCTATCTAAACTATGTGTTCTATCTAAACTATGTGTCTAAAAAAAATATGTGGTATCATCGTTTTCCTTTCCATGTTATTAAAAATACCCCCGCCAAAACAATCCCAGTCCCCAATAATTGTAAAAAAGTGATGCGTTCAGCCAAATAATAATTGGCTAAAAAGATGGTCGCGACCGGACCTACAAAACCGATTATAGACGAGTTGCCCGCCCCAACGATGCGAATCCCTTCCACAATCAAAAAAGTGGGAATCACCGTTGCCACTATCACCAGCCAGCCCGTTAGCCAATACACCTCCTGCGGATAGTTAAAAATAGCCATATTATTATGAAAAAATGATTGAATCAAGACCGGCACCGTTGCTGCCATCATCGCATAACAGGTGAACTTGACCGAGCCAAATCGGTGCGCCAATTCGCCCGTACCAATCACATACAACGAGTACGTAAAAGCGCAGGTGAAAACATACAAGCCGCCCTTAATAAAATCCTTTTGCTCGCCCACGCCCTTTTCAGCCAAGAAGGCGATGATGATGCCGATGTAAGTCAAAATCAAGGCGATATACTGAGGGGTCGTTATTTTCTTCTTAAAAAAAATAGCGGATAAAACCAAAACCATTGTCGGATATGTAAACAAAATCAATCGCTCGACGCCTGCTGTCACGTACTGCAAACCCATGAAATCCAACATGCTCGAAATATAATAACTCAGAATGCCCAAGCCACTTATCATAAGCCATTCGCGAAGAGTCAAGCGTACATTATCTATTCTTTTACTTAGAAAATAAGCAATAATGATATAAAAAGGCACTGAAAACAGCATTCTCAAAGCAATCACTGATATGACATCAACATGATAAATGAACATAATTTTTATCAAAACCGCTTTCGATGAAAAGCCGATATTGGCAATCACGAGGATAAAAATGCCGATGAAAAAGCGATTTCTGGCAGTGGTGTTATTATAAAATGCTGTTAGGTTCATAGAGGAAATAATTGAGTCGGGTTTAAATTTTATTGAACAAAATAAAGGATTTTTAGCCAGTGTGGAATTTTAAATATGAAGGAATAATACGATTGTTAAACGCCTATTTTTTAAAACAAAAAGTAGTATTTAGTCATTTTGCAACCGTATGAAATCTATTTTTTATCTTTGCCAAAATATACTACGGAACGTATTGCACAACTGGAGTTCCGCGCTACTTAGTCATCAAAAAAAATGGATAAAACGATTGCAGGTTTTTCAAAACTAACGAAAGAACAGAAAATTCAATGGATTGTTGACACTTTTCTTTCCAACGATACCGCACTCACTGGAGTCACTGAGGCAAGCAAGACCTTGAAAAAATTTTGGTATTCAGATTCCGAATTTCAAAGAGTATTTGATGGTTTTTCTGAAAATACGGTTTCCAACTTCCCGATTCCTTTTGGCATCGCCCCTAATTTTGTCATCAATGGGAAAACTTATGCTGTACCAATGGCGATTGAGGAAAGCTCGGTTGTGGCAGCCGCTTCAAGTGCAGCAAAATATTGGATGGCACGCGGTGGCTTTCATGCGGAGGTGTTGAATACTGAAAAGGTCGGACAGGTGCATTTCACATGGTCAGGTGATAGAGCATTATTAAAAGACGCCAACGGCTGTTTTTTAGACTTGAAAAAGACCCTTTTGGAAGAGACTTCTTTTCTCACTGAAAATATGAGCAACCGAGGTGGCGGCATCTTAGATATTGATTTAGAAGACTTTGCAGATATAGAAAAAGAGTATTTTCAACTAAAAGTAACTTTTGAGACCTGCGATTCGATGGGCGCGAATTTTATCAACAGTGTGCTCGAAGAGATGGGGAATACTTTGACGCAATTCCTTGAAGCTCAAACGGGTATTGCACCAACCATCATCATGGCGATTCTCTCCAACTATACCCCTCAGTGTATAGTGCGGACTTGGGTTGAATGCGATATTCAAGATTTTGCTGATGAAAATGCAGCCTATTATGCTGAAAAATTTCGCAAAGCCATTCGCATAGCCCGCATAGACCCTTATCGAGCGGTAACGCATAACAAGGGTATTTTTAATGGTATTGATGCCGTTGTGTTGGCTACGGCGAATGATTTTCGAGCGGTAGAAGCCTGTGGACATGCGTATGCAGCGCGAGATGGACAATATCGCAGCCTTTCGCAATGCACGATTGAAGGCAGCCGGTTCAAATTTTGGTTAGATATTCCGTTGGCACTCGGGACGGTTGGCGGCTTGACACGCCTGCATCCATTAGCCAAATTGAGTCTTGAAATGCTCGGCAATCCGTCTGCACAAGAGCTAATGCAAATTATTGCAACGGTGGGTTTGGCTCAAAACTTCGCGGCAGTGCGTTCACTTGTTACAACGGGGATTCAGAAAGGACACATGAAAATGCACCTTTCCAATATCCTCAATCATTTCCATTGTACTGAGGGGGAAGCAGCAAGAACTCTTACATTTTTTAATGATAAAACGGTCACGTTTTCAGGAGTACGGGATTTTATAGAAGATTTAAGAAAAAAGGCTTTGTCCTAAAATCTCTATTTATGATGCTTCCACAAACTTTTTATGCTCATGGCAAACTGCTTTTCACCGCCGAATACTTTGTGTTGGATGGTGCAGAGGCTTTGGCTTTGCCGACTTCTTTTGGACAATTTTTGAAAATAATAGAAAATAATACAAGAAATTTAATTTGGAAAAGTTTTGATAACGATGGAAAAATTTGGTTTGAAGGCGAATTCAATCCTCAAAATTTTGATTTACTTCAATCCAATGATAAAACCGTAGGACAAACGCTTTCCAATATTTTAAAAAAAGCAAACCAATTATCCATCATCCATCACCCATTGCCCATCACCCATAAACAAATTGAAACGCATTTAACATTTCCAAAATATTGGGGATTGGGTACAAGTTCGACCTTGATTTATACGATTGCAGAGCTTTTCAAAGTAAACCCTTTTGATTTATTAAAAGAAACTTTTGGTGGTAGCGGTTACGATATTGCTTGTGCGGGGGCGAATTCACCTATTATTTATGCTTTGAAAAATGGACAACCTGCTTTTGAAGAAGTAATATTTGAACCCATTTTTGAGGATAGTATATATTTTATTTATCTCGGCAAAAAACAAAATTCGAGAGAAGGTATTGCCCGCTATCGGGAAAAATCTAAAAACCTATCCCGTCTCCAAGGGAGTCCTCTCGGACAGTATATTGACCAAATTTCCGCCTTGACATTGGCTTTTTATTGCGAAGAAGATTTGAAAAATTTTGAAAAACTCATCGTTGAGCATGAAAACATTGTTTCATCGTTTATAGATTTGCCACGCGTCCAGTCGCTCTACTTCAAGGATTTTTGGGGTCAAACAAAATCGCTCGGTGCTTGGGGCGGAGATTTTATAATGGCTACATCTGACAGAGGTTTTGAAGCTACTGAACATTATTTTAAGGAAAAAGGCTTCCCGACTGTTTTAAAATATAATGAAATGATCAATATTAATTTACCTGTATAAAAATATGCAAACTGAAATAACGACTCAAAGGCTTGCTTTGAACATCATAACTGAAGAAGATGATGATTTTATGTGCGCACTCGTCAATACTGAAGGGTTTACATTTTGAAAAGGAAATTGTAGTAGAGAATGAGAAATTGCATGTTTATATTCATCACAACCAAACAACCCCCGCTACCAACTTGTAATGAAAACCCTCGAACTCAATCCCCAGCGATACTGTAAAATATATATGGTTGGCATGGTCGAGAATATTGGGATTTTGCAAGTATTTTATCATGAAATTAACGTCGGTTACAGGCAGATTGTAATCCGAATAATTAAATCGGAAAACCGCTCTGAGCTGATTGTCGTCGCGCATATAAAACTCAGGTCTTTCAACTTTTATCAAAACCAAAGATGTTTCTACCGTTCCAATATTTTCAGCAGATACAGCTTTGGCTCTATTGCCAAATAATTTATTGGTTTGAGCATCAATCAATAAATCCAAATATTTTTCATTCAGTTTGATTTTACCTAAAACACAGAGGCTTTCAGGGTCAAAAAGAATATTTTCCGATTGATAACCCAACGGAACACATCTTAGAACTTCAACTTGAACCACCTGCAATAATTCAATATGACTGACTAAATGCCCAGGCACTTGACCATGTCCCTCCATCGTGATAGGGCGTACCCATTTGGGTTTATCATTTTTGAGAAGTGGTGCGAGAGCAAAGTTTTGGTTGTTAATGACTTCGATGCCGGCAATGCACCGTTCGCCATATTTTTTGGAATTGGCTAAACAGATAAAGGTGGTTTTCATAGTAGTTAGATTCGATTCTTTTGGTGTATGCTACTTTTTATTCAATTTTATTCAATCAAATGTACAATCTCGATGTTATTTCTGACGGATTTAAAATATTCGGCAAGCAATCGTCTGTGGCATTTTTCGGGCGTGTGTTCGCTGCACAAGAGGCAGTGCTGATGTAGCTGTTCGATATTGACTTTTTTTAAAATTTTTCTGGTATCTAACAAATTCAAGTATTCCGATTCATATTCTTTCCAAGTGATTTTCTTATTTCGGTACTGTGCAAGTAAGTCTTTTGTAGGAGCAAAATCAATGTTGTGTTCATAATTCATGTTACCTATTTCTTTAGCAAAAAAAGACAAATCAGCTCCTTTTGCAAAACCGGCTAATTGAGATACATTATTAATTCGAGTATCTACAATAGTTTTAACCGCATTTTCACGCATTAAATTAAAGAATTGTTCCGCTGATTTTTGCGTAAAACCAATTGTGTAAAGTTTAATCATAATTGTTCTTCTTCGGTTTCAATTTTAGAAAAAGGGGAGTAAGCAATTTCCTTATTTCGCAATTTATAAGCAAATGCCAATTGACTTTCTATTGTTATTTCAGGTTCAAAGATGTTTGGTTTGGGTATTTTTTTATCATATTTTTTCAAGAGTTGGTTTTCAAGTTGAGTATTACTTTTCAAGGTTTTATCTTTTAAAATATGCATTACTTCAAAGCCATTTTGATCTAAATAAGTAGAAATCATCGCAAATCTATGACAATCAAAGGGTTCTGCCTCCGAACACATTAAAGCAATTTTATACCCTTTTTCCAATCCTTTTCTTAATCGGTCAACACCTTGTTTAAAATTATCACTTTGGCGCACTTTTTCAAAATCAACCTTCCCATCTTCATCCAACAAATTGGGGTCATTGTGTCGTGCACCAAATTCTTCAGGAAAATGAAGATACATGATGTGATCTTTTTTTAAAAGAAAGGATAAGGCAGATTTATTAAATTGGGGATTATAACTGCTTGCTGGAATACTCCGCACATCCACGATACAATTGATTGCATATTCTTTAAGCAATTCAATAAAATATTCCACACTATGCGTCGAGTGACCGACAGTATATATTTCAGTTTTATTCATAGCCGTGTTTTAAACAAAAATACTATCGCTCTTAATTTTTTGATGCTCTATTGATTTTTCTGCGGATTTTGCACACCACTATTTTTAGAAGGCGGTAGAAGTTTAGGCGGCGTTTGTTTCACACCCGTTTTCACTTCCGGTTTAACAGTCGGCAAAATGCCGTCTGAATTGCGTCCATCATTTTTACCGCTTGATTTACCATCATTTCTACCTTGATTGTCTTTCAAATCATGGTTTTCACTTTGATTAATTTCAGATTTTTCATCAGGAAAAAGTTGCCCAGGTTGTAATTCTATAACAGAATCTTTGGCTGCTTTGGCTGCTTCAAATTCTGCAATCTCATCTTCCGAAAATGTTTTATGTTCGCATTCCATCGAATCGATTATCCATTTGGCAGGTTCAGGAAATTTGGCATTTTTCATCGCCGCATACTGAGGGGTCGCATAAAGTTTTTTCAGAAAAATACCGCAAATAGGCAGTGCCATATTCGCTCCTTGTCCCAAATCAATATCTCTAAATCGCACCGCAGGCGTTATGCCACCTACCCAAGCACCCACGACTAAATTAGGGGTATAACCCATAAACCAACCATCCGATTGGCTTTGAGTTGTACCCGTTTTACCTGCAATATCATTTTTCAAGCCATATGTATAGCGCAAACGCTCGGCAGTGCCTTCATTTACAACAGATTTCATCATGCGCGTCATAATGTCAGCTTGGTCTATGGTGAGGATTTGTTGCCATTTTGCAGGGTTACTTTGTTTTGTAAAATCAGCAATCACTTTGCCATCCCGGGTAGCGACTTTCAAAACCATCATCGGTTCAGGACGACGACCGCGTGCGGCAAAAGTGCCATAGACTTTCATCATATCGAAAAGCGATATGTCTGCGGTACCAAGGGCGATAGACAAATCATTTTGCATTTCGCTTGTCACACCCATGCTTTTTGCTAATTCCTGTACTTGCCGGTAGCCGATGCGTTGAATTAAATTAGCCGAAACCACGTTGACAGAATTGGTCAATGCGCCTTCAAGAGAATAGGCTCCGCTGTAACCATCCCCATCTGAATTGCGCGGCACCCATGCTTCTCCGCCCTCTTTTTCTTCAGTGCTGACGTCGTAACCGCTCTTGGTAGTGCCATCGGACATATAAGCAGTGAGCTTGTTAGGTATATATTCGCAAGGTCTAACACCTGCTTGTATGGCTTTGGCATAGACAATTGGCTTAAATGTGGAACCTACCTGACGACGTGAACGCACGTGGTCGTATTGGAAAAAGCTAAAATCCGTACCACCTACCCACGCTTTTACCAAACCCGTTTGAGGTTCCATGACCATAAAACCCGTATTAAGTTGCCGGAAATAATATTTTATTGAATCATAAGGTGTAATCGAGCGTTCATCTTCACTCGGCTTACCATTTTCCCAAGCAAAAATACTGACGGGTATTTTGGTAGTCATAAAATGATTGCGCATCTTTTTTTCAGACCATCCATCTGCCGCTAAACGTTTCCAACGATCAGAATTTTTCATACCGTCTTCAAGCCATTTATCGTCACCCCACCATTTGCCGCCGCTCCAATGTTCATCAAATTGTTTTTGCAATTTTGACATCCGTTCTTCTACGGCTTCTTCTGCCATAGTCTGCATTTTTGAGTCAACGGAGGTATATATTTTCAAGCCGTCTTTATAAATATCGTAAGGTGTGCCATCATCTTTTTTATAAGGCTCAAGCAATTTTGTCATTTGAGTACGGATAAAATCCTTGAAATAGGGTGCCATATTATCCCGATTCAAAACAGGTTGATAATTCAATTTGAGCGGAATTATCCTCAATGAATCATAGGATTTTTGTTTTAAAAAACCATTGACGACCATCTGTTTCAGAACAATATTGCGTCTTTTGAAGGCATTTTCAGGGTTTTTCTTAGGATTATAACTGGTATTGGCTTTGAGCATACCGATAATAACCGCCCCTTCTTCCATTTTTAAATTAATAGCTGATTTATTAAAAAACCTTTTAGCAGCCATTTCAAGACCAAATACATTGCCGCCAAAAGGGACTGTATTGAGGTAAAAAGCCATCAGATTTTTTTTATCATAAGCCTTTTCTAATCGGCGGGCTATGAGCATTTCACGCACCTTATTGATAGGCGTACTGAACGCAGCGTAGTGTTTACGCCCAAATAAGTTTTTTGCCAATTGTTGTGAAATAGTGGAGCCGCCACCGCCCGATTCATCTCCCCTCAGTATAGAGCGATAAACAACGCGTCCGAAGCTGCGGTAATCAATGCCATCATGTTCCCAAAAGCGTTCGTCTTCGATAGCCACTAAGGCGTCTACGACGTTCTTAGGTATTTCTTCAAAACTTATATCTTTTCTATTTTCCTTGTAAAATTTACCAATGACTACGCTATCCGCCGTGTAAACCTCCGATGTATTGAGGGTTTGCATGTCTCGCAACTCTTCTACCGTCGGCATTTCGCCAAACAGACCGATGGCGAATACAAAATAAAAAATATACAAACCGACCGCCAACTTCGTACCGCGACGAATCCAAACTGACGAGCGCGGATAAGCTGCTGCAAATGCAGCCCAACGCTCATCGAATCTTTCTTTTAAAGGTTGAAGAATATTGCTGAATGGCTCAAGTGCTGCGCTGATGGTTTTAGTGACCGGACGAAGCGCATTACTGAGGGGGAGCGATATTTTATGTTTCCACAATTGTTTTATATTATCAAACATGCCTTTCTATTCTGTTTAAATAGGTGAACCTTAATAATTATCCACTTATTTTATTATATCTAACCGCTAATCGGACATTTTATTTTTTAAGAATGGCAAATTTAAAGTTTTCAATTGGTTTTTTGATTATTTTATTCATTTTACATCAAATGAAAATTAAATTAAATATTGTTGAATAATAAAAAAAATGCTTTCCCGACATTGAAGCGGAAAAGCATTCATACTACTTTTTCATTTGGATTTCTGTTCTTTTAGGTTAACTATATTTACTACCTGACAAATATAGGATGTTTATATCAAATTTAAAATAGCTTTATCATAAAGTGACTTAAAATCATGTTCAAATGTAGGAATCAATGTATGAAGTGTACCTTTGACTTTGTAGAAATAAATTAAATCTTGATTCTTTTATAATACAAAATTGCCGTTAAAGTAAAAGCTGAAGCGAAAAGCATGGTGCCAAAAAGCAGATGCAAAGGTTGCAAAATTGGTGGAATATTAAAACGGTGCATCCCAATCCCCAAAGCTATTTCTGTAATTAAAATACTGAGCATTAAGGCAGAAAAAACCTTGACACCTGTATCTTTAAATATAGACATACTTTTCAGCAGCCAAATCCAATACATAATACCCGCAGCCACCAAATAATAAAATGTCATGTGGATAGTGTAAACCAGTCCTAAATTATTAATCCATTCAGCCCGCACCGCTTCACCGAGGGATTTAGAAACCCTATCCACGTTTTCCCGCACCTGCGTTCCCAATATGATTTGCAGTAAAATGACAATTGAAACGCCTATACCGAGCCATACTTTCGACATTGGCTTGACATACAACAATTCGCTGACGCTACTTCTCCGCGTATAAGCCAGCACAACAGCAGCAATAAGAACTACTAAAATGAGCATTGCAATCACCATGTGAACGGAGATAAGCGAAGGCATTAGATTGGTAGAAACCACTAATGAGCCCAACCAGCCTTCAAAGACAACGCCAATGAACCCTGCCAACGAAAGCCTAAATATGCGCTTATCAATACGGCGAGTTGGTAGAGCAAAAAGAACCGTTAGGAAAATAAAAAACCCGACGAGCACACCAATCACGCGATTAATATATTCCGTCCAAGTTTTATAAATATTGAAGGGTTCATGCTCATATACTGAGGGGTCATTTTTTATTTTATCCGCTAAGTCGGTCATGCCCATGCGCGCAAGGGTTTTAGCGACGCGTTCGTTTTTACGCTGGCGCATTTTTACATATTCTTCTAAATAATTAGGGGGTAATTGCGCTTCAGCAGTCGGCGGAATCCATAAATCGAAGCATTTAGGCCAATCGGGGCAACCCATACCCGAGCCCGTTGAGCGCACCCAACCACCTACCCAAATCAAAAAAATAGTCGCCACTACAGTAACGATACCCCAACGGCGAAACCTGCGTAAAACCTGTATGTCATCTAAAGTCATCTCATTATATGTCTAATTGATAAATAAAATCTTTGTAACGATGGCATCGCCTGCTTCTACATTGCGCGTATTGGCTGCAAAAACCAAATAAACCCCCGTTGAAGCCCGTCTGCCTGAAAAATCGCGCCCATCCCAAATCGCTTGACCACCCAAAGCACGGCTTTCAAAGACGATATTGCCATTGACATCCGTAATTTTTACAAGGGCATCCCGCGCCAAACCTTTTATGGCAATCGGTCCATCATAATCTGGGCGCACTGGATTGGGATAAGCATAAGCCGTATCTTTATTAAATTCACTACCTGAAATAGCATCAGACCGATAGGACATAATGCCTTTTCCTGTGCCGATAAATACCTCGCCTGTAGAACCGCGAATACCTAAAGCGGTGACATTATCGCTCAATAAGGGGCTATTATCCACATTAAATTTGGCGACTTCTTCGCGTCCGTCGGTTGATTGAACGAAAATACCATTGGTCGTGCCAAACCATTTTCTATTTGCTCCATCAACAGCGATGACATTCACATTTTTATCTTTCAATAAATATTCACCAATGCCGCCCAAATCCGAAACGATGAGCCTTCCAACACAATTTGTTGTAAAAGGGTCGCTGCCACATTCATAAACTGCTACGCCGCTCGTAGTACCCACCCAAATGCGACCGTCTAAATCAACTGTTATGCAATTAACGCGAGCATTTTGGAGGTCTTTGGGTAGCGTGCCGTTGTCGAGGAAACGGATGCGGTCATCACTCACATTTTCAATATCTTTTCCTTCGTCATATACTAATAAACCCGATTGCGCACCACTCACTACGAGCCATTTATAGCCAATGCTATCAATTACCAGTTGCTGTGTACCATTCGAGCCGAAAGGCACATCGCGCATCTTCTGCCATTTGCCATCCGCTTTAAGCACCACCACAGGGTTTGCTGCCAAGCTATTGCTTATCCACAAATTGCCTTTTTTATCTAAAGCCAAACCTGCCACGCGCTCACGTAGGGGATCACCGACAGCTCCTTGCAGTGCGGAGTTTTTATCGTTATAAATTTTAGAGATTTTACCATTTTCAAGTTCTACCAAGCCGCCCCAATACGTGCCAGCATATATTTTTCTATTTTTTGGATTAAAAATAATGCGGTAAAAATCCAAATCCGCCATGCTATCCAATAAAATTTTATCAGTTCCTCTATTATAATTGCGCCATTTTCCATTGATAAAACTGGCAAAACCATCAGGCGAAAGCCTTGCAGTCAAGCCATCCACACCGCCCGCTGCTACGTAAAGAGCCGTGTCGGTAACAGCAAAATCACTGGAGGTTGAAAAATAAGGCGAATCAAATTCACTGACACCACAAGGCGCGTTGGCACCGCTTGTAAAACGAAATCCTTGAAAACCATCTGCAAACCAAAGCCATCCCCTTGAATCTTCGATGCCATAGGTCGGGCGGTCGTTGCAATTGGTGGACACCGAAGTAACTTTATTGTTTTTATCAAAAAGATAGACTTTCCCTCTACAATTGCCCTTACAACTCAAACCCAACATTAAATTGGCATTTTCAGCCGTTAAAAATTTTATGGTAAAATTATTTTCACCGAAAATACTGAGGGGTCTATTATTTTGAAAATTGTAGAGTGAATCGTTGATATTGAAATACAAATTTGAATTAAAAATGGTCAAAACATTAGATGTATAAGTGCTTGGAAATCCATCACTTGTACCTAATTTGCGCCATTGCTTGAAGTCTGCGAGATTGGTTCTAATGTTGTTGGGGATAGTATAAATGCCCCCCTCAGTAGCAGCATATATTTGTTCATTAAAAACCGCAATGCTGTAAGTTTTCAATTTTGTAAAAGTGGTATAGACAAATTCATTGCGCTTCATATCCAATTTCACAATCCCAAAACTCAGCGCGAGATAAGCCGTATCGCCTCTGAAAAAAACATCGTACAGCGTTTTATCACCTATTATGTTGGTGTTATTTTTAATGTCGTTCAAAACCACCGTCTGACCGTCCGGTTTTAAAATATCAATGGAGCTATTTTGATAAAAAACAAGCAGTGATTCGTTGGCTTTGTTGTAGCGAATGATGCTCGTGCCGACATCGTTGAGCGCATTGGTTTTTTCCAATCTGATGATTGAAAAATCCGTTTTATTCATCTGCAAAATGGAAAGCCCTGTTGACCAATACACATGCGAATTGCTTTGAGTCACATAATTACCCGCGTGATAAGGCATATAACTGCGCCATTGTCCAATTTTGAGGTTGTTTTGAGCCAGAAGAGGCGATTGTAGGATTGAAAATAAAAAGGAAAGAACAAGTAAATTTTTCAGCATCGTCTATAAATGATTAATCGAATAATGTTATCTTTAAAACCCTTTTAAAACAAATTTGTTGTTTTTATAAGCATGATTATTAAAATTTCGTTAAGACTTGAAACATAAGCGGCATTAATTTCCTTAAAAACGTTAAGACTGCGTATATTTGGGATTAAATATTATCTAATAATGAAAATAGCTCGTGTTTTATTCGTCATAATGTGTTTGATACTGAGGGGGGGCATTGCCTCAGCACAGCAACCACAACCGCCTGCTCCTGAAAAGCAATTGGTTCAATTCAGTGGCGTTGTCGTCACAGAGGAAGGTGGGCGCATGGTGCCTGTGCCTTATGCGGGCATAGTAGTGCCTAAGCGGAAAGTGGGAACGGCAGCCAATTATCAAGGCTTTTTCAGTATCGTAGCTGAACGCGGCGAGGTGGTTAATTTTTCAGCATTGGGCTTTCGCAAGGCAACTTTTAGAGTGCCTGATACACTTAAAGATGATCGATATTCAATGGTGCAAATACTGAGTAGAGATACTATTTTGTTGGATGAAGCAGTGATTTTCCCTTGGCCCAGCCGAGACCATTTCAAAACAGAGTTTTTGGCAATGAACATAAATGATGAATTGGAAAGACGAGCCGTTGAAAATCTTGCATCAGAAACATTGGATAAAGTACGTGAACTAACGCCATTCGACGGGCGCGAAACGGGCAGCATGTACCTCCGCCAACAAGCTAAAAACTATTATTTTTATGGCGGTCAAATTCCGCCGATGAATATTTTTAATCCAGGCGCTTGGCAACAGTTTTTTAAAGCATGGCAAAACGGCGATTTTAAAAAGAAAAAGAAAACGGGAAGTGGGTAAAAAATTATTACCAATTCCTAATTTTTTGCTCAATATTAGTCGTCGAATAGCCTTCTAAATAGGGTAAACTTTTAACCTCTCCACCATTCGCTAATACTACATCTGAGCCGACAATTTGATGCGGTTGCCAATCGCCGCCTTTTACTAAAATATCAGGCATAATCATTTTAATCAAATTCAAAGGCGTATCTTCTTCAAAGACGACTACGGCATCTACGGGCTCAAGAGCAGCCATAAGATGCTGCCGAGTCAACTCATCATTGATAGGGCGATGCTCTCCTTTGAGGCGGCTTACAGATGCTGCCGAGTTCATCCCCACTATTAATTTATCGCCTAAATCTCGTGCCTTTGCGAGGTAATGAATATGTCCATAATGCAACAAATCGAAGCAGCCGTTGGTAAAAACAATTTTATAACCTTTTGATTTCCAACTAATTATGGTTTCACGAAGCTGTTCCCAAGTCTGAATTTTATTGTGAATTTTTTCAAATCTCATATTTAAATAAAATTTTTCTGCTACCAATATTTAGCCCCTCCGGGAGGTCTACCTAAGCAGTTGGAAAATTTAAGATATGTATAAAGGCGAGTCCTGACATGTCGGGTACTCGCCTTTTTAGTTTGGTTTGTTATTCTGTTTTTGTTGCGTCCTCGATTATGTATATGCTAATTAAATTTACTTTTTAGTTAAGCCCTTTTAGGTACTACACGCGGTAAATAAAGCGTCAATTCCTGCCCTTTCGAGACATGTGCTCTATCCAAATGATTCCAAAGCATGATATTATAAACACCAATATTAAACAAATCGGCTACCGCTTCAATGGTTTCATCATCTCCAATCATATAACTTGTTTTGAAATAATTAGGATCGCCTTCCAATTTTGGCAAATTTTCATCAACCACCATCGGGGTAAAATTGAGCGTCGCTTTTTGTTTGGCATCCGGATTATCCACATAATCTTTCAAAGCACCCATCAAACGGCGTGGGATGACAACGTTGCAACCTTTTTCAGAAGCCGGCACATAGCCTTCGCCATATTGTTGATTGAGTTCTTTGATTAAATCGTAAGGTGCACCCGTTACACTTGCGACTGTAGAGAGAGATAAATGGTTAAAAACTTTGACATTACCAATAGTTTGAACATCCAAACCTGGTAAATAGGCTTTCAAGCCGTGCGACCGATAATTTTTCATTAAATAAGTAAACGCGATGAATTTTGAAATATATTCCTGCGTTTGCTGTGGTAAAAATACTTTTACGCGATCGAAATCCTTGCTTTTTGCTCGTTTCATAGCTGCACCCAGACATCCTGCACCGCAATTGTAACCAGCCAAAACCAATTCCCAATCGCCATATATTTTATACATTCTTTTCATATCCTTCAAGGCAGCTTCAGTGCCTCTGTAAAGGTCGAGTCTTTCGTCCAACTCGCCATCAATACGTAAGCCAAATTCGTCTTTCACATCGGGCATGAGTTGCCAAATGCCTTTAGCACCTGATGTAGAGATAGTTCTGTTGTTAAGTTCTGTTTCAAGGCAGGTGATGTATTTGAGGTCGGAAGGGAGGTCGTATTCTTTAAGATATTGGTCAAAAATGGGGAAAAACGAAGCCGAGCGACCTATCATTCTCTCGGTATCTTTGCGCCCCCTCAGTAAAGATTGGATTCTCGTAACCACTGAAGCGTCCGTTCTAACGGGAACGATGCACTCCATGTTACGTAATCGCGACTCTACTTCGTCTTCCGCTGTGAGTAAAGTCGTAGCAAAAAGACTGATGATGATGAGTACTGTTTTTTTCATTTTTATAGATAAAATTGTGTCCTTCGATTTTTTGCGGATAAATAGTAAGGGGTGGTAAAGCCGCCCCGAATGTCCGTTTAAAATTGAAATTAAATTGTCCTTTTGTTTCTATATCTGCTAAGTGTACATGACACTTATCTGAATTTAAATTGTGCTATAGTGTCAAAAATAGCATTTTCACGGGATAGTGAATTATATATGATGTGCGGGTTTTGGTGAG
>JAYUUR010000614.1:0-7309 GCA_043754475.1 Saprospiraceae bacterium
CTTAGATAAAATTAAACAAAAAGAGGATACGATAAAAGGGTTCTTCAGACACCCGAAAGTCGTATTTGGTTCTTAATAATCCGTTTATCTATAAATAAATATAAACCTCTGCGAAATCCTTTCCACCACAATTATCGCCCAACTCATATTTGTAATATCCTTTGAGCTTTTTTATTTTTTCTTTGAAAGGAACACCACGAAGTTCTCGTCGAGTTGCTTGTTCGGCATATTCCCCAACACTATATTTTGAGGTTTGTCGATATACCAAGTAAATATTTTCACGGCGTTATTTCCCTCATAAGCATCAGGTTCAAGGCGTAAACTCAAAAATATATTTTGCCAACCTGCTGGTCTTCTACCGGTGCTATCTAACTTCTCAAAGCTAAGATTTAAATCCTGCTGTTGGGCATGAGAGACAGTGAGTTTTAATAATAAACAAATAATAATCGCTTTTTTCATGATGAATTATTTTTAAAATATTACTGCTTGACTACCTTCCGAGTAGCCAAATGCTTACCATTTTGATTAAATTCTATAAAATACAAGCCTGTTGGCAAATTTGATAAATCGAGATTTACCCCCTCACCTGTCCCTTTGGGAGTATTTACCCCTTTTTTTTGAATAATGCGCCCCAATGTATCTTTTATAATAATATCACTGACCGAGTTTTCACCCCAATCAATTTGAATACTATTTGAAGTTGGGTTGGGGTGTATAGTTATGGGAGATTTAAGGTTTTTTATATCTTCTGTTGGTGTAGTATAATCAAAACTAAGATTATCTAAAGTTAAATATAGGCAATAAGCTTCTTCACAAAAAGTATTGTTTGAGGTCGAAACATAATTATTACCATTGTATTTGCCATTATACGAGGAATAAAAAGCTAAAGCAAGGCTATCAGGTAGTTCGTTACTTAGATAATTTATAGGTATCTGAAAATCTGTAAAATTATTGATTGCCCCTAATCGCAAATATCCATACCCTATTATTTTTCTTTTTTGGGTTATAGGATCTATCTTTTTTAATGCCAAAATAACTTCTCCAGAATCCAAAGTATTACCGTTTTTATTTAGACTATATTTATAAAAACCTTTTAACAATGACGGTCTTTTTTTAAATGGCACACCCGATTCTATAAAATTATCAATGCTCCCAAAACGGTTAACATCTTTATTACCAAGTGCTAAAATGCCAAACCTATAACTGTACCAATGCGAAATTTGAACGGCATTCTGACCATGTACAGCATCTTTGGTCAATTGATAACCAAAAGGAGAATGTGACCAATTAGAAAGAGACATAGCTGTATCTAATCTTTCAAAGCTAAGATTTAAAGTGGTATCTATTTCTTGACAAAAAGAATTGATGCTGAACACATAAAATATTAAAAAAATAATGCTCGTCTTTTTCATAATTAATAATTTTTTCATTTTATATGATTTTATTATTCAAAATTATGGGAAAAATCTATCAAAAACTTTGATAGCCCTGAATTATGCGTCAAATTCATAACTACATGCGTGATTTTCGTAACTTATTTAAGTTTTTATACCCTCATATTTGCAATTGTAAGCATGTTTACAAATTTATCCATTCACAATTTAAACTTATTTATTATGGTAAGAATTAGAAATTTATTAATTATTACTGCATTGTTTTTCAATTTGAATTATGCAGTTGCTCAAAGAATTCGTAAGGATCATAAAGAAATGACACCCAGCGAAGTCAATGCCTACGTCGCTGCTTTGAGAGGAATTCAAAGCGATGTTAGTACTCTTGTGGCTACTCATCAAGGATCTATCAGTCAAGTTCATGGCAATTCGCAAACCCTTTTCTTTTTGCCGTGGCATAGAGTATTTATGCTTGATTTTGAAACAAAATTAAGAAACTCTACTGGCTCCTCTCTGGCAAGCAATTTATCATTACCTTATTGGGATTGGCGAACTGATTTTAATACTACTACGATGAAATGGGATGATTCTAATTTCTTAGGATCTTTTGGAAATGATGCAACTTGGTTTGGAGATTTACAAAGGTCGATGAATGGCAATCTTTCGATTCACTCTTCTCAAACCAATGTTCAAACGTACAATAATATGCTGCAATTATCCAATTTTACAGACTTTAATAATGAACATGAAGGGCATCATGGTAATGTACACTGTTGGATAGGTGGTGTAATGTGTACTGTTTCTATTTCACCACGAGATCCATCCTTTTTCTTCATCATTCCTTTGTAGATAAAATTTGGGCAGATTGGGAAGATTTAAGTGCAACAAATAGAGCATCTTTTACTGTTTCACCAATGCCAAATTATCCAGTCAATCCTAACGATATTATTAACAGTAGAAATGTGTCATCAGGGGTAAGTTCAATACCAACTTCAGATGTTTGGTATGCCTTTCAAAAAAAATTGCTACTCGATGGTAAAGGTGAAAGTTTTCAAGCTACCGGCAACAAGCTCTATTGTTATGTAGCATGGAACGGTTCTTCCGTTGAAGGAACTATTTATGCAGGGGATGTACAACGTGATGCGAGTGATAACATTGTAGCTGATACTAAGGGTGGTTTTGTCATACAAAGTGGTAATACAGATTTTAGAGCTGGTAAATCTATTGAATTAAGACCTGGTTTTAGTGTTGTTTTAGGTGCAACCTTTTCAGCCCAAATTGTGGATAAACCCTGTGGTTACACAACCAACAACCTCATGGCAGAACCCGACAATGACCCTGTTTTGTATTTGCAATCTAAGACGGATAAAGGGTTAAAGGCAGGAGAAGGCAAAGCCTATCCGAATCCATTTACCTCCGAATTGTCCATTGATTACAATGTTGAAACCGATACCCCCCTCAGTATTGAGCTCGTCAATGCTTTAGGACAATCGGTGTGGCAACAAAAGTATGGCATCCAGACGCAAGGGCTGTTTAATGCTACCATTCCTACGCAGGATTTGCCCAAAGGGCTGTATCATGTCTTGATTCGGAATGCTAAAAATCAAGTGACTTTGAAAATGATTCGGTAAAATTTCAAAACCAATTCATGGCATTATTGCTCATAATTTTAAAACAATACTTATTCATTAACCATTAAATTCAATAATTATGAAGAATATAAAAACCTATATGTTGCTTATCCTTTTCATTATGGCAACTATGAATGCCTTTGCTCAGATAAAAGTCAATCAAGATGGAAGAACTTACATCGGGCGGGAAACAGATAATCCAAGTTATAACGACCCTACAAAATTTTGCACGACCAACTCTTTTGGAGTAGGAGGAGATACTTATAGAGCAGGTGCAAAAATTAGTTTTGGCGATTTTGGAACGCCAGCAAATGGTGGAGCCAATGCTTTTGTTGGTGAGTTCGGTGCTTACGATAGTGATATATTGAGTGCACACGGTCGGAATGGTATTTATTTCACTGTTGGCGGCGGTCCAAGCTTAGTAGCCGCTAAATTAGAACCATCCGGAGAGCTAAGGGTGTATGGTAATGTTACAGCAAACGATGTGTCTATAAATTCTGACATTCGATTAAAGAAAAACATCAAATACCTAACGAGCGCAGATTGTTTAAGCAAAGTCAGAAAGTTGAATGCCATTGCTTACGATTATAAAACAGAAAAAGAAGACTCTTTATTAGCTCTGATTAATAGTCAAACATCGGATATCCCGAAGTATGCAGAAGGCATAAAAAACTTTAAAAAAGATATTGAAAAGAAAAAATTAAGATTAGCCAATCAAATAGGTTTTTCAGCCCAAGAGGTTCAAGTTGTGTTACCCTGATGCACTACAAAAAGATATAATTGCTATCAAATTGAAGCTGGGCATGCGTTAAATTTTAAAACAAAAAGTATCATAATTAAAATTGCACCTACTACGACAGTAATAGGTGCAATTATTTTATTATGCATAACTCATCTATATTTTAACTATTTTCTTAGTAAAAATTTGCTTTTCATTTGAAAATTGTAAGAAATAAACACCTTTTGCTAATTCAGACATATCCAATTCTTGGGTGGTTTCTTTACTCAGTTTGATATTTTTCAAAACCTGTCCGTTGGTATTGGATATATTCAATTGAAAATTGGCTGTGACGCCATTTTGAAATTCGAGGTAAATTTTATCACTCACTGGGTTTGGATAAGCCTTGACTATCCCCTCAGTATTGGGGTCGTTTGTAGCCGTAAAAAATAGCGCAACTTGCCTTTCGGTAGCAGACGCGCATGAGGCATTTTGAGCCAGCAAAGTGATGATATAATTGCCATTACGCGCATAACGGTGCGGTGATGGATGGATGTTTTCAGAAGTAGAGCCATCGCCGAAATCCCAAGCAAAGCGATCGGCATCTTGAGAAACATTGAAAAATTCAACTACATCGGTCGTAATTTTTACATTAAATGCAGATTTGGGCGATTGAAACACTTTAATAATAGTATCCTGCTTGATGCTGCTTGTGCCTGCCGAATTGGTCATCGTCAAAATGACATCGTAACTACCCGGTTGATTGTACGTCACTTTTGGATTCGGTTGGTTAGAAGTAGCTGGAAGACCGCCTGGAAAAGACCAATTCCAAGTAGAAACGCTGGTGGTATTTCTACCTGAATATTGTACAATCATCGGCGCACAACCTTTCGTTTGGCTGGCTGCAATAGTAGCACTCGGCAAACTGAAAATCACCAATTTGACCGAATCATTCACTGAACCACAAGCGTTGGTAGCTACGAGCCGCACGATATAGGTGCCCGCCGTGCGATAGGTATATTGAGGGCTGACTTGATTGCTGGTCATGCCATCGCCGAAATTCCAAAGAAAATTTGTTGCATTCGTCGTGTTATTGATAAAATTGACATTTAACCCGTTTTTAGTAGCTGTAAAACTCACTACGGGCTTACTATTTATTTTGACATATTCTTTCTTAATAATCGTATCGCGTCCGTAGCCATTTTCAACTATCAGTCGGACGTCATAAACGCCCGGTGTCATATAAGTTACTGAGGGGTTCTTCACATTCGAGGTATCAGGTGTTGCACCAGGAAATGACCAGAAGAACTTACGCACATTATCAGAAGATGCATTTGTAAAGAAAATTGTAGACGGCGGACAAGCATCCCGACCATTCGCCGTGAATCCTGCAAAAGGCGGGGTATTGAGATTTACCAAAGCATTGTAAGACATAGCACCACATTCATTAGCGACCCTCAGCACCACTCGGTAAGTATCTTGCGCAGCATAAGTATGGATAGGGCTTTGTAAAGTATCCGAGCCACCATCGCCAAATGTCCATTTATATGTCAAGCCACCAGACGAGCCATTATTGAAAGTGACTGTATTATTATTGATGGCATGAGAAAATATCGGAATGGGTATTGCCCTGATTTTCAATGAAATAGCATTGGTATTCACTACACTATTATTCAAACAATTGCTTTTTAAAACACACCGATAGAGGTAGGGATTTTGAGCTTCAGAAATTTGTTTCAATTTCAAAGTAGGGGTGCTGATGCCTTCATAAAAATTGTCATTGTTCAGCGTTTCGTAGCCCGTGCCTTTATTTACCTGCCATTCATAAGTCAGACTTGGACCTTGTGCCGCTACAGAGAGCGAAGTTGTATCTCCTACACAGACCAATTTGGCAACGGGCTGAGCCAATATTTCCATTTTACGCTGAATCAAATTGGTTGCAATTGCTGGAGTCAAAGTATTAATCACTGAAGAAACGCCATTGTCCCCTTTCACTGCATTTTGAGGCGATACGCTGGATTGATTTCTACCTGAATTTCCTCCTGTAATATTGCTCAATACTGAGGGGGTACTGTTGATAGTTAAAATGCGACCCCCTGCGCCACCACCCCCAGGTCCGAAATCATAAACGGGTGTACTGGAGCTATTGCCGCCGTTGCCGCCTTTTGCTTCTAAGGCTAAAGTACCTGTGATAGTTGGAATTTGAAGTAAAATAGTGCCACCTGCACCACCGCCACCTGCACCGTCGCCATCTGAAAACGAAGCATTACCACCATTGGCTACGATAGATTTATTATTACCTTCTAAAGAATTGGCTTTTATTATAACAATGCCACCACCATTACCACCGCGTGAATCACTGCCTTCTTTATTCTGACCGGCACCACCGCCTCCACCAAAGAAAATTTGGTTAGAGCCAGACGACGTTAAAGACAAACCGCCTAATCCAGGATTTTTACCAGGGCAGCGCAATATATTAGCCCTTTCTTGATCGCCACCTTGACCACCTTTTCCTAAATGACCGCCGCCGCCGCCGCCGGATTTATGGTTATTACCACCGCCACCGCCATTGGCAAGTGGTCCTTTGCCGGATTCTTTTCCACCAGCAGCTGGTGCAACGCCTTCGCCTTTTTCTCCACCATTATCGGCTGATGTGGAAGTGAGTGAGTAATAAAAATCGTTGTAGGAGCCAAACGACTCACACTGGTTGTAGCTTTTCACAGCACCACCTCTATAGCCCATGCCTGACGCCCAAATAGGTGCGTTCAGCGTTATGGCGTTGGCTTCAAAAGCAATGACTCCCCCTGTTTCGCCATCCCA
This sequence comes from Saprospiraceae bacterium, assembly GCA_043754475.1. Taxonomy (GTDB): domain Bacteria; phylum Bacteroidota; class Bacteroidia; order Chitinophagales; family Saprospiraceae; genus JAAFJT01. The sequence goes on from JAYUUR010000614.1 coordinate 6,561, forward strand.
CGGCTTCGCTTTCAAGGTATCATTGACCGCCACATTGCTGAGGCTGGGGAACGAAATCATTTGAGTCACGCCTTTGGTAGGCGGGTAATCGTTTAAAAATTTGAATTTAAAAAAAATTGTAGTGCCTACGATGCTATCAATTTGATTAATTTCATATCTCCCCGTTAAGCTCATACTTTGAATAGTTCCGAACGCTGAATTATTATTCAACAACGTTGTTGCGCCGCTCATTTGCATCACAACTACTTTGTCGCCAGCACTATATAGCGCAGGATTTTTGACAGTAGCAGTGACAGAACAGGTATCAATAGCCGTAATGCGCGTATATTTGTTGATAATACCGCTAATAACTTGGGCTTGTGAATAAAATGGAAAGAAAACGATAAACAGAGTTGTGTAGAAAAATTGCTTCATCATCAGATTGGGTTGGTTGCTCTAAACGTGTTAGTTTTTTTTATATGCATTAAAATCGATTGCAAAATTAATCGGTAAAATTGTATTTCAAGCCATCTTAACATTTACCACAATTTAATTACGAGATTTTTATTATATTTGAAAGATATCACAAGAGTAAAATCATTCAAAATGCTTTAAAAATATTTCTAATTGTTTACTTCTAACTACCTTGACTTTGTTAAATTATAAAAAAAGCTACTATGAATTAAAAATTGTTAATAAAAGAATGAGAACGAACAAAACTATTGGGGATTAAGTGTAAAAAGTGTAGAAGATATTGGATCAAAATTACA
>JAYUUR010000615.1:0-7304 GCA_043754475.1 Saprospiraceae bacterium
TTTTCAATATACACTCGATTGGGTGGAGTTTTTTTTCCTAATGGATTAAACTGAATATATGTTCCTCCCATAAAATATTTTTGATTATCAAAATACTTCGATTTTTCAACGATATACATATAATGAAAACCTGTTCTAAAATATTTATTTATTTCCAAACTTAAATTGGTGTTCCATGTATATTCAGACACTTTATCTTGTTGTTTGGGTGCGTTTAAATTTTCATATAAATTAGTTATCAGGGTCAATGAAGTCCCGACGATAACCTTATTGAAATAATCTTTATTATCGGATTGTGCGATACTTTTGCAAGTTGTACTCAATAATGTTAAGTAGATAATAGGAAATAGGTATTTCATTTTTTTCTTCTGTTTATAGGGCGTGGTTAATGTGGAAGATTAATGAAAAATGACAAAAAAATATGTAAAAGGTTGAAAACAAAGAAGTTATCCGCCATTAAGGTTATTTCTTTTTTATCGAAATGGGAAATTCTAAACCCACTATATATTGTGTCCAATTAAACTTCCCTGGTATTTTATTAAAAATTTGATAATTAAAAAAACCTAAATCAAGCCGCAGCCAATTGGTTAATTTTAAGTCTCCACCGAAACCCAATCCCCAATAGCGGAGATTATCCACCTTATATGGTTCAAAATTGCCACAAGAGCATTTGTTGCCTAAATTATAACTGGCTTCCAAATATACCCTATTGCGAGGTATACTTTTAGGAATAATATTAAACTGCAAAAAAGTACCCGCTATAAAAAACTGTTGAGGTGCAAATAATTTGCTTCTTGGATAAATAGCCATGTATTGAAAACCTATTCGCCAACTGCGGGTAATATCTATCGCCAAATTTGAATTCCATGTATATTCAGGGAATTCAAATGCCTCATTGAATGAATTCCGATAATCTGATTCACTTGGAATGACAGTCAGAGATGTGCCCAGTGTAATTCTATCCAAATATGCTTTTTTATCATTTTGAGTGAATACAATTTGATGAAAAAGAGTCATGAAAATAAAAAGAATGAAAGTTTTTTTCATTGTTTTCTTTTTTTAGTGAAAGTGTAACCCAAGGTACTAAAAACACCCACTTGTGATCGTTTGTAGTAATAATCAGGGTTGTAACTGTGAATAATAGCGATGCTAAAATATAACTCATAAAATAATTTGAAATTGACCCCTATTTTTGAATTGAACCGACGATTGCTTAGATGTGGAGAAAAGGAATGATTCCTCAATGAATCTTGACCGAATGTTGAAAACTCATGGTCAAACTCGACGAAAGGCTTTCCGGGGAGGGAATATTTTTTACCTTTTGAGTTGGTGCCTTGCCAAAAATTAAGAAAACTTAGATGATAGCGCAGAAAATACCCCAAAGCATAAGCTTTGCCAGGCTGTACTGAGGGGTGATTACTTTTAACTTTTATAAAAGTACCACTGATGCCTAATTCTGCATTTTTAAAAATGAAAAAGCCGATTCGGGGATTGAAAAACCGAGAAGATATTTTAATATCTTCAACATTAGGGTCCCTTGAAAATACTTTTAAACTTACTCCACCTCGGGTAGGTTCAAAGGTTACGAGCCTATCAATGCCGTTGTTAAAATTGCTTTGACTTTTTAATGAAAAGGTAAAAATGAGTAATGAAATAGCGAATATAAATCTTATTTTATTGGCTATTTCATTGACAAGTATAGGGTATCTAATGAAAAAGAGAGGTATCCTCATGTCTATTTAATTTTGTTTTAAATGTTGGCACAATTATAAGAATATAATTTTACATTCAAAACAAAATACGGGAAAAATTATTGTTAAAATTTAAATTTTAACAAATGACAAGTGTTGATACAATAATATTTGGGTAAATATAGGGCTTAATGTTATTGAGAGTTATTTAATTCACCTCAAATTAAGTTTGGTTTGATTTGACCTGAGCCTCCACCCCCTCAGTATTCGGATGTATTTTTCAACGAAAATGTTCATCAAAAATAAAGTATTGTTGATGAACAATGATTCATTGTTGTTGAACAATGGTTCATTGTCGTTGACCGATGATTCATTGTCGTTGAACAATAATCCATTGGCGTTAAACAATGCTTTATTGTTGATGAACAATGATTCATTGTTGATGAACAATGGTCTATTGTCGTTGAGCAATGGTTCATTATCGTTGAGCAATAATTCATTCTTGTTGAACAATGATTCATTTGTGTTGAACAAAAAAGGTTTATAGCCGCACAACAATACCTTTATCCTTCAAATATTCCTTCAAATCCATAATCCCAATTTCCTTAAAATGGAAAATGCTGGCGGCTAATGCGGCATCGGCATACCCCTCAGTAAAAGTGTCGTAAAAATGCGCCATCGTGCCTGCGCCACCTGATGCAATAACGGGAATGGAAACACTTTTTGACATTCGCGCTAAGGCTTCATTCGCAAAGCCCTGTTTGGTGCCGTCGTGATTCATGGAGGTGAAAAGGATTTCGCCCGCGCCCCGTTCAGTTACTTCTTCTGCCCAATCGAACAAATCAATCTCCGTCGGAATGCGCCCACCGTTCAAATGGACGAGCCAATGCGCCTCACCCGTAGCAGGAGAAGGCACTTGTTTGGCATCAATAGCCACCACAATGCATTGACTACCAAAGGCTTGTGCAATTTCGTTGATTAAATCAGGGCGGCGAATAGCGGCTGAATTGACCGATACTTTGTCCGCACCCGCATCCAATAAACGACTCACATCGTCCACCGAACCAATGCCGCCACCGACTGTAAACGGAATATTCAAGTTTTGAGCAATCTTCGTTACCAGCGAAGCGAAGGTCTTGCGCTCCTCATGCGTAGCCGTGATGTCGAGGAAGACGAGTTCGTCTGCACCATTTTCGGAATACCATTTGCCGAGTTCGACGGCATCGCCAGCGTCGCGGAGGTTTTCAAAATTAATGCCTTTCACGGTGCGCCCATCTTTAATATCGAGGCAGGGAATGATTCTTTTTGCTAACATATTATTATTTCAACTAAATTTCTCTAAGTCTTTCAAACTAATTCTGCCTTCATAAATTGCCTTGCCGATAATTGCCCCAAAGCAGCCTATTTCTTTCAACTTTTCTAAATCCGACATATCCGTCACGCCACCTGAAGCGATGAGTTGAAGGTCTTTAAAGTCACTCAGCAAGCGTTCATACAGCTCATTCGATGACCCCCTCAGTAAACCGTCTTTAGATATATCTGTACAAATGCAATATTTAATGCCTTGATTGACATAGTCTTGTAAAAAATCTTTGAGCCAGATGTCACTTGTTTCTATCCAACCGCCTACAGCTATTTTTTCATCTTTCACATCTGCGCCTAAGATAATTTTTTCAGCACCAAAGGTATTGATCCAATTCAAAAACGTTTCCCTATTTTTAACGGCAATGGTGCCGCCCGTCACTTGCTGTGCACCACATTCAAACGCTACTTTCAAATCATCATCTGATTTTAAGCCGCCGCCGAAGTCAATATGCAAATTTGTTTTGGAAGACAGCGTTTCCAAGACTTTATAATTGACAATATGCCCTGCTTTTGCTCCGTCCAAATCCACGAGATGCAGCCGCTGCAATCCCGCATCTTCAAACTGTTTAGCAATTTCAAGCGGATTTTCATTGTATATTTTCTTCTGCGCGTAATCCCCCTGAGTGAGGCGAACGCATTTACCTTCGATGATGTCTATTGCGGGAATGATGTACATTATATTTTGTTTATTAGTTTCAATGTTTTTAAATCGTAAATTCCAATTTCGTTTTTATCTGTCTTGTCATATTTGCCATTATTGTTTGTGTCGTAATGTCCTGTTATTATTATTATCCCTGTTTTCTTGTTTACCACCCAAGTTCTTACAAATAATTTGCTGTCGGTCAGTTGCACTTTTTGATTTCCGTCTATTGATAAAACAATGATTTGAGTTGGGTCATTCCAATCAATGCCTTTCTTTCCGTCTAAATCAACCATTTGGGCAGAAACAATAAGGCAATTAATTCCTAAACTGTCTAACTTGATTTGTTCAATCTTTTCAAAGTAGCCTTCATTGGGAAAATCTACTTGATTAGTTTTACCTGTTGCTGAATTAATAAATAGAAGGTATCTGTTTTTTAATCCTTCCGTTTTGCCGTAGTTTTCAATTCTTGCAATTACAAATTCTGTCCCTTCTACTTCTGTAAATTTGTTGAATTGTATATAATTGTATTTGTCTTGTCCGAATGCTTCTTGCAATGTCAAAAATGTCAAGTAAAATAAAATAAAGAGTCTCATTTTTAATATTTTTTATGTTGTTATAAAAGTATTGAAATTGTTATGTCATTCTGACTTACATTGTAGTTCCGCTAGCTGACGCACAACACATAGATTGGTGAAATTCGCTGATTCGAGAAAAATTCGTGGCTCAAAATTCACCCTAACATTTTTCCAAAAAATTGCGAATCAATTGCTCACCATGAACACTTGATTTTTCAGGATGAAATTGCGCCGCATGAAAATTATCTTTTTTCAAACAGGCTGAAAATTCAACCCCATATTCAGCCGTTGCGGTTGTATATTCTCCTTTTTCAACATAATAACTGTGGACAAAATAAAACCATTGGTCATTCAAATCAGGACTCAAAATAGACGCATGCTCATTACCCATTACCAATTGCTCATTACCCATCACCAATTGCTCATTACCCATCACCAATTGTTCATTGCTCATTATTAATTTATTCCACCCGACTTGAGGTACTTTGAGTGACCCCTCAGTATTAGAAGATGAAATGACAGGAAACTTCAAAACTCGCTGCGGAATAACACCCAAACAAGGCGTATCATTTTCCTCAGAATAATCACAAAGCAATTGCATGCCGACGCATACGCCCAAAAACGGTTGTCTGAGATTAGGAATCAATTTATCCAAACCGCGCTCGCGTAGGTTGCGCATGGCTGAACTCGCCTCGCCTTGTCCTGGGAAAATAACTTTATCCGCACTTAAAATGGTTTCTACATCGGCGGTGAGAATGGGCTGAACGCCCAGCCTTTCGAGGGCAAAAATGACGGAGCGGATATTGCCCGCCTTATAATCAATGATGGCTATTTTCATAGCGCAAAGGTATGTCTTAAACAGGGTTCAAAAAAATGTACCCCTCAGTATTTTACTTATGTTTTTAATTGTAGCGGCAATATACCATCTTCATTGCCGTTATAAACTGGGCTTTGGGCATTTTGATGACACTTTAAAATCAGTGTTGCAACGGCAGGTTTTATAAAAAATATCAGCTCTTATCTAAAAGGTTGAAAATATAATAGATTATAAATTGTTAATTTTTAAATAATTGATAATCAATATTTTAAGACTCAATTTTTACAATCCGTTCATCTCATTTTTATTGACTTTATGATAAATAGGGATTACATTTGAGCACTCTATTTTTATTGATAAACATCAGCTACTCCTATGATTAAGATTATTGACAACCCCTCAGTATTGAGTGACCTTTGCATAGCTAATAAGAACCGATTCTAAGTGTAAGTACACAATTTTTTTAACCATTTTAAATCAAAAAGCCCAACCATGAATTTAGTAGCACCTGTTTCGTCCATCATGGCAAAAGACATTCAAACCGTCATGCCAAAAGATTCTATTGCAAGAGTGAAAGAGATTTTTGACCGCTCGAAAGCCTTTCACATACCGGTGGTTAAATCCAAAAGGGTAGTTGGGATGATTAACAAAAGCGATTTCATATCGTTTTGCAACAGACTGAGCCGACACTTCAATGGAAAAGCCGATCCGTCAAAATGTTTAAAAGGTCATACTGCTGAAGAAGTCATGACCGGCGTGCCTATGGTTTTGGAATGTGGTGACCGTATCGCTGTAGCCGTTGAATTGTTTCGTGATGATGCCTTAGTGGCATTGCCTGTCAATGATAAAAGAGGGTTCATTGGCATGGTTACGACGCATGAAGTCATTGAAGCATTGGCTAAAGAAAAAGCAGGAGAGTATGAATATTACTCGATTTATTGATTTTTTTTGAAGAATGCGAATAATGGGTTGAAATAATCGCGGAGCGATTGAATATGAATAACCTTCGATGTAATCGGAGGGTTAAAGTCGTGGATTGCCATAACTGCGGAGCAGTTGAATGTGAATATAGCCAATGACTGACAATTTTTACATTCAACTGCTCCGCAGTTATGGACTTTCACTAAAAAATGCCACCTGATTGCATCAGAGGTTATTCATATTCAATCACTCCGTGATTTCAACCCATTATTCGCATGAAGAATAATCTTTCAATTAAGAGCCGTACTTGACTATAGTCAGGCACGGCTCTTAAAATGTAAAAGTTAATTGTGGTTTTTTTTGAACAAAGCCTATATTTGTACTCATTAAAAAACAAACATTGGTAAACATCACTTGTTTTTGCAAAGGCAAAGCCTAAGAAAACAATCAAAATATTATAAAATCACTATGGCAGATTTCAGAACCTTACCTAATAATAATAATTCAACCAACGAATATGCTGTGCGCAGTGCGAAACACGAGACATTGGCAAAATGGATGTGGCGCATATTTTATGCTGGATTAGCTGTCTTGTTTATTTCTATAGTCCTTTTTTCTTTTCTCACGCCTTCTTTCAAAAAATTGGAAGACCCTTCGCTCAATCTGGCATCGGAAGTGCTTTGCCAAGATGACTCAACGGTTTTAGGGCGTTTGTATATCGAAAATCGCGCACCTGTCAAATATGAAAATATTCCCAAGCACATGGTTAAGGCTCTATTGTCAACTGAGGATGCGCGTTTTTATGTGCATTCAGGGGTTGATCCTGAAGCATTGGGGCGAGTTTTCCTAAAAACATTTCTCTTGCGTCAAAAAGGTCAAGGCGGGGGCTCTACTCTGACAATGCAATTGGCTAAGTTGCTTTATAGCGATCGGGATTTCAAAGACATGAATTTTGTTGAAAAAGGGTTTGGCTATTACTATAGAAAAATTAGCGAAATTATTACCGCTATAAAACTCGAACGGGCTTACACAAAAGAGGAAATCATTACGATGTATCTGAATACCTACGATTTTGGCTACAACGCTCACGGTATCCGCGCTGCATCCGAAGTATATTTTAGCAAAGCACCTGAGCAACTGACTATTGAAGAAGGCGCTACGCTTGTAGGCATGTGCAATAACTCCTCACTATATAATCCTGTCCGTAGAAATGAAAGAACAAGACAACGCAGAAATTTAGTTTTAAATCGCAGCTTTAAACAAGGTTTTATAACAGATAAACAGTATAAAGA
>JAYUUR010000616.1:0-2477 GCA_043754475.1 Saprospiraceae bacterium
AATATGGTTTCGAGCAACTCATGCAAACTGATAATCTCCATATTTAAGTCAAGGGTATTCCTATCTATACGCGTAATTTGAAGCACTTTTTCTACTTGTGTATTCAAGCGATTATTTTGCTCTCTCATGATATGCGTGTATTTCGTCAAGCGTTCGTCCATTTGAATGATGGGGTGGCTGGCAAACACATCGGCAGCTATTTTAATGGTCGAAATGGGGGTTTTAAATTCATGCGTCATATTATTAATAAAATCTTTTTGTAATTCAGAAAGCCGCTTTTGACGCAGGATAATCAACATTGAATAGATAAAAAATAGAACTGTCAATAAGGAAACAACCGTCAAAAAAACCGTCAACGCCATGCTGCCCAACAAATAGGATGACCGTTTAGGAAACCTAACTACGAAGAAATAAGTGGCATCTTGCAAGGTCGGAAACTCCTTTTTTATAGCCAATGAATCCGACGTAGGGGAATAGGAGACATACTTGCCGTACACCATTTTTTCATCATGGCAGTCATAAATGGCATAGTCAAAATCCTCATTCAGCGTAGCCGCTTCAAAGTGTTTTCGCAAATAAAAGTCTAAATTTTTAGCATCAATTTGACTATTAATATTAACGGCGTAGGTATTGGAAGAGGTGCGTGTAATCAAATCTTGCGGAGGCAATATACTCTGATTTACAATAGAAAGCTCTTTAGCAACATTGAGCAAAGCGATATTCACAGTGCGGTCAAAATCGCGCTCATTCACATTCCATGTCCGTATCACCCAATAGGCTTGAGTACCGATAACGAAAAGAATAGCAATAGCGCCTAAGATAACAACGCGTTGGATGGTTCTGTTATTCATGTTGTTGTGGCAAATTTATTCACATTAAATGATACACCTTTTAATTCTAAAACGACCATCATCCATTGAGAATACATATTTTTTATAAAAATAAAAATATTTATTAGTATAAAATCAAGTATTCAAGTGATTAACAAGCAATTAACAGTATCAGTCTTTCCCCGCTACGACAATCACGATTTCTCCTTTAGCAATGCCTTCATTTTTATAAAAATCGGTCAAAATACTGAGGGGGTGGGTTTTTACTTCTTCGTATATTTTTGTTAACTCTCGGCACACACAAGCCATGCGCTCGCTCCCACAATGCTCCATCAATTCAGTGAGGCATTTGACCAACCGATGCGGGCTTTCATACAAAATAAAAGTATTTTCAAGACTTGACAAATATTTTAAACGGGTCTGACGACCTTTTTTATGTGGTAGAAATCCTTCAAAATGAAACATGCCGCAAGGCAACCCGGATGCAGTCAGCGCAGGTACGAAAGCCGTTGCGCCTGGCAAAGCTTCTACCCTCACGCCTTCGCGGACACATTCGCGCACCAGCAGGAAACCTGGGTCGCTAATAGCCGGAGACCCTGCATCGCTGACTAAAGCGATGGTTGCCCCACCTTTCAATTGATCAATGATAGCCCTCAGTACACCATGCTCATTGTGCGCATGATAGCTGCGAATAGGCGTTTCAATCTGATAATGTTGAAGGAGTTTTTTTGAGGTTCGAGTATCTTCAGCCAATATCACGTCCACCTCTCGCAGTACGCGCAAAGCACGCAGCGTTATATCTTCAAGGTTGCCAATCGGCGTTGGGACGAGGTAGAGCATTGATTTACAATGAATTATGGGTGATAAATGATAGGTGATGAGTGATATTATCGCTCATTGCCTATCATCCATCACTCATTTTTAATCGTGAAAGAATAGTTTTCCATGATTGGATTGATAAGGAGTTTTTTGCAAGCGGTATCCACTTTTTCACGCGCATCTGCTTCGCTTTCAGCCGCTACAACCATGCGAATGTGCTTACCAATGCGCACATCCTCCACGCCCGTTATGTCAATGTGATCCATATTATTAGCAACGGTTTTGCCTTGCGGATCAAGGAGTTCTTTATGCGGCATAACGTCTATTTCAGCAATGAATTTCATACTTAAATAATGATGAATGATGAATGATGAATGATGAATGATGAATGATGAATGATGAATGATGAATGATGAACGATGAACGATGAATGATGAATGATGAATGATGAACGATGAATGATGAGTGATGAATGTTGAGTGATGAACTAAAAATGAAGAATTAAAAAAATACAAAAGTAGAATTGCGAGGCACGGAGATAAATGATAAGCAACGGGTAAACAGGTAATATTTAAAATCAATAACAATACAGGCGGCAAAGCAGCAAATAGAATAAACATGGGTAGCCAAAAAAGGTAACGGGTATAAAAAATCCAAGCCCTAAACCGTAAACCCTACACCTTTTAAAACACACACACAAACATACAACTATGACCAACGAACAAAACACAACAAATGATAACGGACTGGCGAATACCAACCCCGTTATTGTTGGCCTTGATATTGGTACCACACAAATAGCAGCCATCGCCGGCCGCAAAAATGAAT
>JAYUUR010000617.1:0-7277 GCA_043754475.1 Saprospiraceae bacterium
ACTGCGACAGGCTGTATTGAAATAACGATAGATAGCTTAGGCACTGAACCTAATTATGATACACTCAACATTTATGATGGTAGAACGGGGCTTTTATTAGACCGAATCAGCGGTACTTCTACACAAGCCATTGTTTTTCAAGCACCGACCAATTGGATTCATATTCAATTCCGTTCGGATGAAAACACGAACAGCAGGGGCTTCAAATTGTCTTGGAAATCATTGTCCACTTGTAATGCTCCTAAAGCAACGTTGTGTAGTGCAGCAGAATTAGTGCCTTCATTACCATTTAGAAAACAAACGACTACTTGTAACGATAAATTAGAAGGTGTAAATGGTAGTACTTGCCCCAATGATAATTTTTTGGAAGGTAAAGACCATATATTTAAATTCACTTCTAATGGTGGTCAATGCGTGAAAGTGACTTTGACCAATTATTTGATTTCTTCAACTGTCGGCTTATTTGGTAGACCAACTGGTATTAATGTGGGCATTTATAGAGGTTGTCCAAGCGAAACGGGCGGTGAATGTGTCGGTACAGGTAAAGTCAATATTTTAAGAGATACCATCACCATTGCCAACGCGCGTTTGGAATTACCGGGCGATTATTACATTGTTGTTACGCGTCGTGAAGCTTGTACACCATTTACTATCCGAGTGGATACCGTGCCTTGTTTGAATAGATTACCGAATGCAGGATTTTGTTCAAAAGCGTTGCCTTTGAATGATTGCTCCGCATCGACTTCATCAGATATTGTGTTAGACCTCACAAGCCAAGGCGATTCTTCGTTTATTCAAGTCGATCCGGCTTCTGTCAATGCAGGTTGTATTGGCAATTTAGGCTTTACGCAAGGCATCGATACGCCGCGTTATAATTTCGTATTCATGTATTTTCTTGCCAATAAAGATGGCAAATTTGGTTTTACAGTATCGCCAATTATTGCAGATGCCAGTTCGGATATTGACTTTAATGTTTATGGACCGATTAATAATATCAATGACATTTGCACTTTTGCTAAAAATAATGCGCCTGTGCGAAGCAGTTTTGGTGTGGAAAGAACATCGCCGGGTAGAACAACGGGTTTGATGGATTCTTACATCAATACGTTAGGCAACAATATTATCGTCACCGATACTTGCGAACAAGGTTTTGGAGATGGGGTAGTGAGAAGAATGGATGTTCAAAAAGGGAAATATTATTTAATTTGGCTCAATGATTATAAAGGTTCGATTGGTACAAATGGTGTGCGCTTGAATTTCAGTGGCACTACGCCTGGCGTTTTGGATTCTCTTGGCGACCCCCTCAGTAATTTTGCTGCTGGAAGAGATACGATTCTATTTCCGGGTAGAACAACCCAATTATCTTCTAAAGGTGGTGTCTCTTATACTTGGTCACCGGCGAGTGGTTTGAACAATCCCACTTCGGCTACACCAATAGCATCACCTACACAATCTACAGTTTACAATGTATTGATTCAAGGTACTTGCCGTGTAGTGCCTAAATCAGTAAGAGTAGGCGTTTTCAATGTCAATAAATTACCTAATATGACGGTTTGTAAAGGCGAAGAGTTGACATTTAATGCAGGTGAAAATTTTCCACCGAGTTCAGGTGCAGTTTGGACATGGACTTCTCCAACAGGTCATTTAGCTGAATTGAGCTGTACAAATTGCAATATTGCTCAATTTAAAGCCACTAATACGACAAATTTAATTGAAATTCATACGTTTATCGCTACGCTTTCCACGCCGAACGGTACTCTTTCCAATACGTTTAATATAACAGTCACGCCCGGAACGGTGGCAAAATATGAAGTTATTACTTCTCTGAAACCAACGCGCGATACCAACGTCTGTATCGGTGGTGCATTTAATTTATTGAAAGCGGGCTTCGATGCAACGGCTGTTTATACCTGGACTTCAACACCTCCGAGTATATTAGCGGGCAATAACCCCTCAGTATCACCGACCTTGAACACTAAATATTATGTGACGGTCACGGGTGGTGCAGGAGGATGTACGGCTCTTTCTGTAGATAGTGTTATTGTGAATGTCTATCAACCGCCTGTTTTGAGTGGGATAAATGATGCGACATTATGCGTTGGCACTCAACTCGCTTTAGGCAATAGTACACTTGAAGAGGCGACGACTTACAGTTGGAACCCCTCAGTAGGTTTGGATAAACCCAATGTGCCAAACCCTATTTTAACGGTTCAAGCCAATGCAAATACCTATATTTTAACAGCTACTAATTTAGGTAAATGCATTTCAAAAGATACAGTCATCATAACAGGTATTAATTTAACAATGAGTATTGATACGGTTGATTCCATCCGCATTTGTAGAGGTACGCCTTTGAGATTGAAAGCGGCTACAACGCCTGTGGGATTAGCTGTAAAATGGAGTTCCGACCGTGATTTTTCTGTCTCAGATTCGGCGGTCAGTGTAGCGGTCAATCCTCAACGAATTACACGGTATTTTGCAACTATAACGCAATCAGGTTGTACTCGCAAAGACACGGCAGTAGTTTATGTAGATTCATTACCTTTCAATACGACCATATTACCAAAAGATACGATGGTATGTAAAGGGACGGAAGTGATTTTTAAGTCATTTTCCTATGAACCTATCTTATTCCCAAATATCACCTTCAAATGGACGCCTAAACAAACCCAATTGACCAGCGATACGCTCTATAATTTGGTCATTCAAGCGGATACAGCACCTAAAAGATATTACCGTGAAATGAGTAATGGTGTGTGCAAACTTATTGATTCTGTCAATATTATTGTCAATCCGATACCCATTGTCACGCTCCTTCCAAGAGATACGACCATTTGTAGTGATAATGTCACGCCGATTGTTTTAACGGCTAAAGCTGATAATCCATTGGCAGGTGATTGGAAATGGACGGGTCCTGATGGTCAGGAAATCACAAGCGGTAAAGGTAAAACGACTATCAGTGTGACTCCTTTGCAAAGTGGCGATAATATATATAAAGTGACCGTTAAAATAGGGGATTGCCCGGGCTCAGCTTCGACTAATATTCGTTTGCTACAAGCACCGGGGGTTATTTTTCCCACAAATGATGTGTTGTGTTTAGGTGAATCGGTGGTTCTGAATGGTGCACCTAATAGTAATACGACTTATTCATGGACATCTACGCCAGCGGGTTTTACAAGTAATTCTCCTAATCCAACCGTAAGCCCAACTGTTACGACAACCTATACAGTGTCCTTGACGTCTGCGAACGGTTGTAAACGCACGCAATCCAAAGAGATAAGGGTTGCAACAGGCACTTTAACCGTTTCGCCTGATGCTCAAGCGTGTACAGGCAATCCAGTAACACTCACGGCTACAGGTACTTCAAATATTGGGGGTACATATCGTTGGAATACAGGTCAAACGACTGCTACAATTACACCTATTGTTACGGCTTCAGGTGCATATTCCGTTACATTTACTTACGGTAATAATTGTACTTTAACGAGAAGTATTAATATTACAGCCATTCCGGGTTTTTCCATTCGCATCACGCCTGATACTTTTAGTGCAGCGAGATTGATTGACCAAGGAACAAATATTGCGCTCAATACAACTTTAACAGGGAATGCATCCAACCCGACTTTTGCTTGGAAAAATAACGATAAAGACGTCGTAACGACTCAAAACTATACTTTCCAAGCCTTAGAATCAACGCATACAGTTGTTGTGAAAGCAACTGCTGCATCGGGTTGCACTTCAACGGCTCAAGTGGTGGTAACTGTTCGTTTTCCAAATTATGACATTCCGAATGCCTTCACACCAAATGGTGATTTGGTTAACTCGACTTTCAATATTGAGTTTGATCCTGAAAATAAATCAGGCACATTCAATGTCGGCAATCAAAGACCTAAATTCTGGAAAGGCAATATTGTTATTCAATCATTCCAAATTTTCAATCGTTGGGGGCAACCTGTTTATGAAGAAACCAATGAAGCCAAACTCAATGATAAAATCTACAAAGGATGGGATGGTAAAAAGGGTGAAACCGAAATGCCTTCCGATGTCTATGCCTACGTAATCAAGTTGAAAATGCCTGATGGTACCATTAAATCAGTCGGCGGTGAATTGAATTTGATTCGATAAAATAAATTTAAATTTCTAAATTCAAAAAAGCTCATCGGGTCGCTCGATGGGCTTTTTTTATGAAAATACTGAGGGGGGTAATGTTTTGATTGTTCAATATTTATGTTTAAATTTGACAAAAATTATAAGGAATGAAAGGTGAAGATTTATTAAAACGCATTACTTCCAACCCTGATATTTGTTATGGAAAACCCGTTGTACGCGGTTTGCGCTATCCTGTTCAAAATATACTTGAATTATTAGCTTCCGGTATGACTCATCAAGAGATTTTGGAGGACTATGAAGATTTGGAAGAAGATGATCTTTTAGCTTGTTTGTTCTTTGCTGCTCGATTAACTCAAGTTAAAAATATTGGTAAATTATTAGCAGCATGAAATTTATAGTAGATACGGCAATATTGTAGAAATGAGCGAGACAAGCATTATTACATTAAAATAAGTTGAAATTATGCAATTATGGTTGATAAACAATCTCGTAAAACAGCCTTGAAAATAGTAGAACACTATCTTGCCGACCTAAAAAAAGCAGGTGTTCAAATTAAAATAGCCATACTATTTGGTTCTTATGCAAAAGGTAATCAGCATAAGTGGTCTGATATTGATTTGGCTTTAGTAGCTGATAATTTTACAGGTTTATCCTTTATTGACAAAGAACCTTTTCGATTTGTTCAACTCAAAAAAGAGTATACACCTATCGAAACCCATACTTTTGCTACCGATTACTTCGAAAAAGGCGACGCTTTTATTGATGAAATCAAGCAAACAGGTATTCGGATTTTATAAAAAAATTGATATTTTTACTTTAAAGAAGACCCCCTCAGTATTTCACATGAAAATACTGAGGGGGTCTTTTTTAAACGCTTAATTTCAACAATTACGGCATCACCAATTTCAAAGTCTGCAACCCGCTTTTAGTTTTCAAAGTGACAAAATATATTCCGCCAGTACTTTTAAAATTGTTGATTTCAATGCTACCGTCTTTCATATTGACTCACTTTTCAAAGACCAAAATGCCAATACTATTTCTGATTTGCAATTGAGCAAATTCATTCAATAAGGCACTATTCCAAGAGATTTTTAGCGGAAATGTAGTAGGATTAGGTAAAACTGACAATTTATAATCAGTTGTCAATTCATTAATACCCGTAGTATTGATGACAAAATTAGTCGTTGAATCCTTTGTGAAATCCACGATTTGAGAAAGACTTGTACCATTCGGTAATTTGACGCTTATTTTATATCTGCCTTTAAAAGCCCGAGTTGCTGCCTCGCCCGTTGATGATGTGTTAACTTTTGAATCCGTCCACCATTTATTAAAAACTTGATCAATAAATGCCGTACCGCTTGGTTTGACTGTCCAATCTTGATTGTAAATCGGAGCATTGCCCAACCAGTGTGCACCATCCCAAAAACCCCACATCAAAAAGCCTTTCATACTCGGATGTGCAAAGCAAATAGTGAGTATATCCCGCATATAACTGGCTTGAACATCTGGGTTGACTAAATTGCTTATGTCATATTCAGTCACTTTAGCTTCTAAACGATATTTATTCCAAAACTCGTCCAGAATCTCTTTTACACGCGGGATACCCGTAGGTGCAGATGAAAAATGCCCTTGAAAACCGATGCCTTCTACGGGTGCACCCTTGGCTATGAGTTCATCAATCCGCTGTTTCCAAATAGCGATATTGTTATTATTTCCATCTCCCGCTTCAATGGCTATATAATCATTGATATACATCTTACTATTGGGCATGAGGCTATCCGCTTGCTTGAAAATTTCTGCATATAATTCACGCCCCGTTGAGTAGCTGGCAGAGCCTGCAAGACGGTTGGCATAGTCGTTATTCGTAGTCAATTCATTGATAACATCCCAATCTATACACTCTCTTCCCACTCCCGCATAGCTTGAAATAGCCTTAATATGCTCACGAATACGCTGTTTGATATAGTCCGGCGATTGAGAAACTGTAATATCTTTAGGCGAAAAAGCCCAACCAGGCCAAACAAGATTATGCCCCCGCACGCTGATGTTTTTATTTTTTAACCACGCTATATCCTGAGCTAATTCAGCTTGGCTGCTAAACCAATGCTCCTCCCAAGCAGGCCATTTGAGGTCATTTTCAAAGACAATTTCATTGAATCCATGCCCTTTTCCATCCAAATCAAGCATTTTTTGCTCATAAATGGCATTCAGAGCATTGCCGCCGTTGAATTTATTGCTCACTACGGCACTGCCAAATTTGAAATCATGTTGCAGCATTTCAAATCGAACCTCTGCACCATTGATAGGTTGCCCGTTTTGATTATTAACTTTTACTATAAAATTGGCTTTTCGCAATTGTTCAATACTTTGCGCGGCTTCCGTACGCCATGCCGCATTAGGTTCGATACCCACATATTTATTATTGTCCAAATCAAGCGGCAATTGATTGAAAATGACATTTTTTTCATAATTCAAACAAGCTACGCCACCAATCTCAACCGTTTGGCTCATATTGGCTAAATGCAAACCAATGGTCATGCCATCCACAGCATACGCCGCTTTACTCTCAATAGGTGCGAGGTACATTTTCCAAGTGCTTGTGGGGCTTAAAGTTCCGTATATTTCCTTATCGTAAGTCGTGACGTTTTCCGCAAAAAGATTGACTTTGGCATTAGGCGTGGTGCTGCGAATCCACATGACGATGAGGAATTTATCCCCTTTTTGAATGGCTGTTTTATTTCTATAGGTGTGTCCAGCATCCCAGGGATTAGTACCTTGCGATACGTTGCGCTGCTGACCAAGTGTAAATAAGGTATTAGTGGGTGAAATATTGGACGTTGAACCGCCATAATTACCGACGATTGCTAAAGTACCCCCCTCAGTATTTGGCAATATCCATTTGGCTGTTGTGGGCAAAGCGAATTTTTTGTTGAGAGAATCCAATAATTTGATGTGATAAGTATCTTGAGCTGTTAAGGTGAAAAGGATAAATACCAAGAGGAAGGTGAGAGTATTTTTCATGAGCATTTTTTAAATGAGTTTGAATGTAAATAATGTGGTGAAATACTGAGAAACTGTTTTAAAACCCAAAAATGAGCAAAATGTACTCAAAATGGTTGTAATAGAAGTTCCTAATTTCTAAAATCAATCACAATGAGTACAGTACA
>JAYUUR010000618.1:0-7247 GCA_043754475.1 Saprospiraceae bacterium
AGGGAATGCCGTTTCTACACGGTTGCTAAGGTTACGCGTCATAAAATCAGCGGAGGAAAGGTATATTTCTTCGTGTCCATTATTATGGAAAATAAATACACGGGTATGCTCTAAAAATCTATCGACGATGCTGATAGCCTTTATATTTTCACTCAATTTTTTCACGTCCGCCTTAATAGCGCATATACCCCGAGCAATAATTTGCACTTTCACACCCGCATGTGAGGCTTCGTAAAGTTTATCAATCATGGAATGGTCTTCAAGGCTATTCAGTTTGATGATGATAGAAGCAGATAAACCGGCTTGAGCGTTGGCGATTTCACGGTCAATTTTTTCAACCAAACCTGACCGTAAGTTAAATTGCCCTACGAGGAGGTGCTTGAAAGATTCCTCACACTCATGTTTATTAGCGGTTTCAAGGTAATTAAATAGGCGCGAGACTTCACTTGTCAAGCGTTCGTCGGCTGTAAAAATGCCAATATCTGCATAAATACGAGCAGTATCTTCATTAAAATTGCCCGTGCCGAGGTAGGCATATAGCTGGTTTTTACGCCCTTCGCGGCGAGTAACGAGTGCTAATTTAGAATGCACTTTGATGCCAGGCATCGAATAATAGACAGAAACACCTGCATTTTGTAGGGTTTCACCCCATTTCAGGTTGGCTTCTTCATCAAAACGGGCTTTCACTTCTATAAATACACTGACCTGCTTGCCTGCTTTCACGGCTTGAATGAGGGCTTGCATGATGCGGCTCTTTTTAGCCACTCGATATTGCACAATTTTTATATGCGTTACTGAGGGGTCTTGCGAAGCGCGCTCAAAAAATTTAACCACCGATTCGTAGCTTTGATACGGCACATGTACCAAATGATCGCGCTCACTGATAGCCCCAAAATAATCTTCGGCATTTTCAAGCGGTAAATAGGGCAAAGCTGGCAGTGGCTTATTTTTTAACTGCGAAAGGGTGAAATCAGGGAATTTGAAAAAGTCAAAATTGTTGTGATAACGCCCTTCCGGAAGTAAATCCACACTTTCAAGATCGAAAGTATCGGTCAGAAATGATAGGAACGATTTAGGCATTGACCGATCATAAACGAAGCGTGAAGCGGGTCCAATATTGCGTTTTTGAAGACTTTCCTTGACTTTTTGAATCAAATTGCCTGAAAATTCATCATCAATATAGAGTTCAGCATCGCGAGTCAACTTGATAGAATAAGTATCCACAATTTCATAACCAGGGAAAAGCCATGAGACGGCTTGACGCACGATATCATCTATCATAATCAACTGATGCCGCCCGTTTTTAGAGGGTAATTCGATGAATCGAGGCAAATAATCAGATGGAATTTTAACAATGGCATACTCCGTTTTATGGGTATAACTTTCTTTTGATACCAATGAAATAGCCAAATATAAGGCTGCATTATTCAGAAACAAACGAATTTTATCTTTCACTAAAAGCACAGGCTGCACGAACGGTAGAAGATTTTCCCGAAAGTAATTTTCAACAAATTCCTTCTGTTCTTTATCCAAATCCAAGCGGCGGAGGATAAAAATATTGTGCTGACGCAGCTCAGGAATGATTTCCTCCAAGTAAATTCGGCTAAATTCCTCCTGTTGGCTGTTTACAATTTTATGGATGGTTTTGAGCACTTCCTTGGGGTTGTACTCGAGTTCTTTCTTCGTTTTTTTATTAATGCGCAATAAATTGCGGTGTTGGGCTACCCGAACCCTAAAAAACTCATCCAAGTTGGACGAGTAAATAGCCAAAAATTTGATGCGTTCGAGCAATGGTACTGAGGGGTCTTTCGCCTCCTGCAAAACCCGATAATTAAACGATAACCAACTCACATCTCGATTCACGTATTTATCTAACTCCTGATGCATATCTTATTTTTAAAGATTTCAAAATTTCTAATTTGCAATTTTAAAAAATAAAACTAAAATATCCCTTAAAAAGTGTTTAAATTTTCAAAATATACATCATTTTACGGTAAATAAAAGACTTCGGTCAAAGGCTTTTGCACAGGAGAATTGTCTGGATTGGTATCCATAATATCGCTCATATACGCCCACCAGCGTTGTAACACTTCTTGTTTTGGCAAATCATCAAGCGCGTTAGGGTCATCCGTTTTAAGAAAAGCGAATAAAATATGCGTTTCTTCATCTAAAAAGATAGAATATTCGCAAATTCCCACGCCTTTAAGTAAGTCGCGCAAATCAAGCCAAAGTTCATCATGACGTTTTTTATATTCAGCCATTTTCCCTTCATGGAGTTTCATTTTAAAAGCAATTCTTTGCATAGAAATTGTATTTTAATAGAAAAAATATGTTGTCATTTAAAAAAATAAAACTAATCAAAAACCCTGTAATAAAAAATCGAAATTATCTTTTCATAATTGTTGGCATACTTTTATTAGGGTATTCAGACTATTCAAAAATCATTCTTTAACCATAATTACTCAATTTTAAATACGAATCTCATGACTAAAAGGCTCTTTTTCTTACTCTGCGTTGTGTGCGCTTTCCACCTTCAAGCTTCTGCTCAAAAATTAGCTGTTGCAGGTGCTAAACTTTCTATAAAAATACAAGGCGGAAAATCAACTGTTCGTTCAGGCGATCAAGTTATTTTGAAAGCCAAAGGCTTCAATGAAGAAGTATCAACGCTTCAATGGCAGGTCAGTACAGATGGTGTCAATTGGCAAAACATGGCTAAAGCCAATGGTGAAAATTTTGAAACAGCACCTTTGACAGAAGCGCAATTCTTCCGAGTTGTTACCATTCCTAATGATGGCTATCTCGCACTTGAAGACGTTTCGAATGTACAAATCATCACTTTAGGCGATAATGTCGCTTCTTCTAAAAAAAAGAAACAATAAATATCTGAATATTTAGATTTTAAATTCAATAATTTTAAATTCAAAAAAAGGTTATCTGTTATCAGATAGCCTTTTTTTATTTTCAAGCTGATTGGAATCAACAAATAAAGATTCGTTTTTTATGAAAACAATTTGAATACTAAAAAAAAATACTATTATTGCAATTGAAAATACACAACTATATGCTCTTACAATTTCCAAACAATTTTTTCTGGGGAACTTCAACTGCTGCTGCTCAAATAGAAACAGCTTCCGAACACAATTGGAAGGGTGTTCGTTCACGCGATGGGCATGTTTTTGACCGAACCAGCGACCATGAAAAACGGCGTGATGAAGATGTGGAACATATTGCACGCTTCGGTTCTGTCTATCGCTGCGGGGTAGATTGGGCACGCTTGCAAACCGAGCCTTATGGCAAATTTCATCATGAAGTGGTAGAAGAATATCAGCAGTTTTTCAAAAAATTGAAGGAAAAAGACGTTAAAATCATGTTTGTATTGCATCATTTTACTAATCCTTTGTGGTTTGAAAAAAAAGGTGGGTGGTTGTATGAAGAAAATGTGGCTTTGTATATGGATTTTGTTCAAAAATGTATCAATAACTTTGGCAATTATGCCAGCTTTTGGAACACCTTTAATGAGCCTAATGTTTATGCGCTTAATGCCTATATGGTAGGAGATTTTCCGCCCTTTAAGAAAAGCTATCGCAAAGCCAATGAAGTATTGCTCAATATGAGTATCGCTCATAACACAGCATACACAATGTTAAAAGTCTATGATAAAACAATCCCAATCGGTATTTCGCTCAATACGTGCTGTTTTGAAGCTCAAAATCTACTTGGCGTTATCCCCTCAGTATTGACTGATTGGTGGTTTCAACGCCGTGCAGCGAGTCTATTTGAGACCTGTGACTTTTGGGGATTGAGTTATTATGCTCATATTTTATTTGATCCACGCCCCATTTCAGAAGTTCATCGCCCAGGCAAATTGGATAAATTGGGCATCAAACATGACAAAATGTGGGCATATAAACCTGAAGGTTTTTTACCTATCATCCGACGATTTCATAAAAAATATGGTAAGCCCATTATCATCACTGAAAATGGTATTTGCACCGAAGACAATGATGTGAGAATCCAAGCCATCAAAGATTATTTACAAGTGGTGCATACGGCTATTGGAGAGGGAATAGATGTAGTGGGGTATATCCACTGGTCAACTTTCGATAATTTTGAGTGGAATTTGGGACCTACTTATCGGTTCGGTTTGATGAGAACAGACTTAGAAACTAAGAATAGAATCGACACTAAAGCCGCGCGTTTTTATGAAAAAGTTACGCATTCTAATAGTGTTGAAGTTTAATTACCCCCTCAGTATTTGACCTCAAATTTTAACTTCTTTCGGTAAAAATGGCGAAGCATCGCCCCCACCCTTGATGATTTCACGCACAATAGTCGATGAAATATGAGAAAACTCAGGTTGTGAAATTAAAAAAATGGTTTCCACACCATCGCCAACAATATAATTCAGTTGAGAAATGGTCTTTTCATAGTCAAAATCTGAAGCATTGCGTAACCCCCTCAGTATCCACTTCGCATGTACTTTTTTACAGAAATCCGCTGTTAATTTTTCAAAGCAATCCACCTCAACTTTTGGTTTGTGGGTGAAAACATCCTTAATCCATTGAGTCCGTTGCTCCAATGTGAATAGAGAATTTTTCTGTGAATTAATACCGATGCCAATGATTATTTTATCAAAAAGTGGCAGAGCTCGCTTCACAATATCCACATGACCTGATGTTATTGGGTCGAAAGAGCCCGGAAAAACACATACATTCATAACCTAATTTTTTCTACAAAACTAATAAACCTTAATGGTTTAAAAAGTCAAATTTGTTATTTTTTAAAAAATTAGAAACGAATCTAAAAACTTATCTACTGAGGGATTCAAGCTATGTTCCTTCAAAGTCATCACTTGGAGCAAATAAAAACGATCGCCAGCTAAAAAGCATTTATTTTTCACTTGCGCTCTATCTTTATTGTATTGCACACGCCATACTTTTCCTTTATGCATAAACTGTTGAATATCAGCCTGATAAGCAATTTTACCATCCACACTTTTAGCCGATGCTTCAATTGTGGTATTCAAAAACTCTTCAATCAGTTCAGTTGAATCTTGCGGAAAAGTCCCTTGAGGGTAATCGCAATAATTGACAATATAAAACACGTTTTCAGGATTTTTCTCTTCGGGTTTATTAATAAATTGGTGATAATCCAACTCTCCGAGAGCGGTTTCTATTTTTCTTACCTTCTCAGTCATCGCTCCTGAAGGTGCTAATATTTTAAATTTTCCCTCATAACTTTGGAATTCCTGCCATGTACCTATGGCTGCAGTAAAACTTAATGCAAAAAATCCGATGAATATTAAACTTGAAATTTTGATGATTTTATTGTGGAACATGTATTTTATAATTGTAATAAATTAAAAAATAATAAACGTGGTGTATGCGGAACTGGAGTTCCGTACTACTATTCGCTCACTAAACGAACAAAAATGCTTTTTCGTGAAATAATTGAAAATAAAAGGGCAATTAGTGTACGAAATACCTGATATTCAATCAGTTAGAGATAAAACTATCGAAAATATGAGGCGGTTTGACGAAAAGGTGTTAAAAAAATTTAGAGTAAGTTTAGATAAAAAACTAATTTTGATAAAAGAACAATTAAAGGCTGCTTTAATGGTTGATAATTTGACATCTATTACCTAAAAATTTATAAATAAATATATGGCTTATACTTACGAATATCCTCGCCCTTCACTGACAGTAGACTGTATTATTTTCGGTTTGGATGAATCCAGTCGCTTGAAAGTGCTCTTGATTCAACGCGCCAACGAACCCTTTAAAGATGCATGGGCTTTGCCAGGCGGATTTGTAGATGAAAATGAAACACTCGAATATGCCGCTTTGCGTGAATTGAGAGAAGAAACGGGTATCTCTGATGTTTTTATTGAGCAACTTTTCACTTTTGGTACGCCAGGGCGTGACCCTCGGGGGCGTGTGGTAACGGTGGCTTATTATTCTTTAATCAACCTTGCTGAGCATAAAATAGGTGCAGATACCGACGCGTTGGATGTTAAATGGTTTCCCATCAATTCTTTACCCCCTTTAGCTTTTGACCATGCTGAAATATTAGAAACGGCTATCAATCGCTTGCGAGGAAAAGTCCGCTATCAGCCGATTGGTTTTGAGTTATTAGCTGAAAAATTTACATTGACTCAACTTCAAAAACTGTATGAAACCATTTTAGACAAAGAGTTGAATAAAAGAAATTTTAGAACAAAGATTTTGAAAATGAATATCCTCAAAGAGGAGGATATACTGAGGGGGGTCGCTCATCGCCCTGCTCAACTCTATAGTTTTGATAAAGCTAAATATAAGGCATATTTAAACCAAGGCTTCAATTTTGAAATATCGTAGCAACAGTATTGGGGAACTCCAGTTCCGCTTACAAATAAAGGCGGAATCGCAGTTCCGCAATACAATATGAGAGCTTTAATACTGGTTGATTTACAAAATGATTTTTGCAAAGGCGGTGCACTTGAAATGAAAAATGGTGATGCAGCCATTCCTATTGCTAATCAATTAATGCCCAAATTCGATATTGTGGTAGCTACCCAAGATTGGCACCCTGCTAATCATGGCTCGTTTGCAGCCAATCATCTATGGCGAAAACCTGGGCAGGTGATTAATTTGAATGGTTTGCAGCAAGTCTTGTGGACTCTTCATTGTGTACAAAATAGCTTTGGGGCAATGTTTCATAAAGAGCTAAATACTGAGGGGGTACATAAAATTATTCAAAAAGGTACGGACCCTGAGTTAGATAGTTACAGTGGTTTTTTTGATAATGGTCGTCGAAAACAAACTGAATTAGACGATTATTTATCTTCAAAAAATGTGGATGAGGTATTTGTAATGGGGTTGGCTTTAGATTATTGCGTGAAATTTACAGCTTTAGATGCATTGTCTCTGGGTTATAAAACATATTTGATTGAAGATGGCTCGTGGGGTGTGAATTTGACTGAGGGGGATGTGGATAATGCTATTGTAGAGATGAAAAAAGCAGGTGTTAAAATTATACAGAGTCCTGAAATCTAAAGCTATTTTTTAAAGTTTTATATAAAACAAAAGCAGCTAAATTATTGATAATCAATAGTTTAGCTGCTTTTTATTATGATGCGGAACTGGAGTTCCGCGCTACGTTGCGCTACAAAAAAAAAGCCTCCCGGACCGAAGTCGCGAGAGGCCATCCCAAAAACCGATTTAAAGCATATTCTTTAATGCGGCATTTGGATTTTATCTAAGAGAAGA
>JAYUUR010000619.1:0-7233 GCA_043754475.1 Saprospiraceae bacterium
GACCAATTTACCCGCAATAGGCGTGTACCATTCAGCATTGAAACGCCATTTATAGTATTCAACCCATTTGAATTTCACTTCTTCAGGTTCATCTTTATAACGCTTATTATTCAAATATGAGTAAGGCGGCGTTGCTTTCATAATCAATGTCAAACGTGAACCACTTTTGGGAAACAAAGGATCCGAGATAGAGTTCCGCGAAAAAGTTTGAGCAATATTGATATTATTAAAAACACCATTTGATAAAGTACCAAATTCGTAATTATTGATATTATAACGCTGATATTCAAGGGCAGTCGTTGAAATAAAATTGTCATCGGGCCATTTTAAGCGTCTGCCCAAACTGACTGAGCCTTGAAAAATGGCGAAATAACTATTAGACACATAAACATTTGCATATTTAGTGTAAGCTCCACTGACTGTTAAAGATGTCGGCTTTTTACCGCCCAGCCAAGGTTCTGTAAACGATGCATTATAAGATTGGAAAAATTTACCATTTGACTGAGCGCGGATAGATAGGCGTTGACCATCGCCTTGTGGCAGCGGACTCCAAGCCGCTTTATTGAAAATATTGCGAATTGAGAAGTTGTTGAACGAAACGCCCAATGTGCCTACTACACCAAATCCACCCCAACCGGCTGACAATTCTAACTGGTCTGACGGTTTTTCTTCTACTGTATATTCAATATCCACCGTGCCACGCTGTGGATTCACAGGCGTATTAATACCCAAAGCCTCTTGATTGAAATAACCTAAGTTGATGATTTCACGCTGAGAACGAATAATGAGTGAACGGTTGAATTTTTGACCCGGCAAAGTGCGCAACTCACGGCGAATAACATGCTCATTGGTTCTGTCATTGCCTTTAATCGTTACTTTATCAATTGTTGCCTGCGGACCTTCATACATACGCATTTCGAGGTCAATCGAATCGCCATCAATAGCGATTTCTGTAGGGTCTACATTGAAAAATAAATAGCCATTATCCATGTAAAGAGACGAAATATCGCGACCATCTTGGCTAAAACGAAGGCGTTGCTCCAATAGTTCTTGATTGTAAATATCGCCTTTTTGAATACCCAAAA
This sequence comes from Saprospiraceae bacterium, assembly GCA_043754475.1. GTDB lineage: Bacteria > Bacteroidota > Bacteroidia > Chitinophagales > Saprospiraceae > JAAFJT01. The sequence goes on from JAYUUR010000619.1 coordinate 1,086, forward strand.
CTTGCGTCAATATCTGAGATTCATAAATGGAGTTGCCTTTCCAAGCAATATTACGGAAATAATACCGCCGTCCTTCATCAATTTTCATGTGGATTTGCAAATCGCCGTCTTTCTCCCGATAGATGGTATCCATCAAGATTTGAGCATCGCGGTAGCCGATATTGCCGTAATATTTCAAAATTTTCTTTTTATCTTCTTCATATTCATCTTTTATGAGTTTTGAAGAGGAGAAAATCTTCTTTTTTCGATGCGTTTTATCCATTTGCTTCCGCAACTTCCGTGTAGAAGCACTCTTATTGCCTTCAAAAGTTATATCTTGAATTTTAATACGCGCATTTTTATTCACATCAAAAACGAGCTTTACACCATTGGGGCGTTTTTCATCAGCCTGTTCTTTAATGTTCACTTTGGTATCCAAATAGCCTTTTTCACGATAGTATTTTTCGATACCGAAAGTAGCGTTGGCTTTATTGCTTTCAGTCACCACCGTTCCTTTCGGAATGAAGCGATTGACGATATTATTCAAATCGTCGTGCTGACTTTTCTTAGCACCCGTATAACTATAGGTCGTGATATGCGGACGCTCTTTCAGTTGAATTTCAAGGAAAATGACATCGCCGATGGTTTTTTCCTTCAAAATTTGAACATCATCAAACAGGCGCAATTTCCATAAGGATTTCATCGCCTTCGGTATATCAGGTCCCGGAAATTTTATCTTTTTACCGACTTGCAAACCAGATACGCCGATGATGGCATTTTGATCAGTGAATTGCGCACCAGTGACTTTGATGCCACCGATTTCGAAGTCCTTTGCTTGACCATAAGTCATCAAAGGCAAGGTATCAATCGCGATTTGCGAAAAGGCTGTATTGGAAAGTAAAAGTATGGTTACACCAAAAAGAAGAAAAAGGGCTTTTTTCATTATACCGATTATTACAATATGAATCTTTTTAAAAAAATTTGAACAGCTTCAAAACGTATCAACTCACCGATTTGTGCCGCCTATTTGTCAGAAATTTATTATTTATTTTATCGACATTATATTATTACAACTGAAAATCCCATTTGGTTACTAAATCTGCTCGCTAATCAGACCGAAGCGGCGTTCTCTATCTTGATAACTTAAAATGGCTTTATAAAAATCATTTTTCTTGAAATCGGGCCAATAAGTTGCTGTGAAATAAAATTCTGCATAAGCCAATTGCCATAAAAGAAAATTGGAAATACGTGTTTCACCACTTGTCCGAATCATCAATTCAGGGTCGGGCATACCTGCGGTTGTCAATTCTGCTTCAAACATATCTTCCGTAATTTCGCTGGGCTTCATTTGTCCGCGTGCTGCTTTTTCAGCGAGGCGTTGTACCCCCCTCAGTATTTCCCACTTGGCGGAGTAATTGAGTGCCAAAACGAGGGTCATACTTGTATTATTTTGAGTCTGTTCTATGCCTTGCAAGAGGGCTTTATAAGTAGCGGAAGGCAATTTTTCAATATCGCCAATGGCTTTGAGTTTGATATTATTTTTCATCAAAGTATCAATCTCAGCTTTTACAGTATCCACCAAAAGCAACATTAATGCGTTCACTTCATAAGCAGGGCGATTCCAATTTTCAGTAGAAAAAGTGTATAAAGTCAAGTATTGCACGCCTAATTCTGCTGCGGCTTCCGTGATTTCACGCACCGTCCGCACGCCCTCGCGGTGCCCCCAAACGCGATTTTTACCTTGTGCCTTCGCCCAACGCCCATTGCCGTCCATGATGATAGCCACATGTTTGGGTAGGTTTTCGAGATTGATTTGAGACTTGAAGTCCGTCATTTCTGATAATCTTTTAAAAACAGCGGACAAAGGTAAAAAAACTTATGGAATTACGTGATTTTGTTGAAAATAGCGTCATTTATTAGTTTTAAAAAAAATAAAACTAATACGCTTCGCAAGATGTTTGAATTGACTGACTTTAGTTAAAGCGCATAAAATAAGTAGGTATATTTTTTTGAAAATAATTTTCTACCCCTCATTATGGAATGGGTTTACTCTAAAAGGTGCAGCGCACCTCAATATTTGTAGCCGATATTGTTGACGTTTGGTTTAAGGTGCAGCGCACCGACATATAAATTATATGATATTTCGGTGCGCTGCACCTTAACCGATATTTCTGAAAATAAATCTACAAATATTTTGCGGCGCTGTCGCTTATCAGCTTATAACCAATTTATACCCCTCAGTATCTGCCATGTTTTTCATCAAAATTTAAAAATAAATCAAGATAAAACAAAATGTTTTATCTTAAAATTAATAATTTTGTAGGCTGAATAAGGCGTTGAATAAAAATAAACGCTGTCTAATCTCTAATGTCTATTTTTCTAATATCTACATACAACATGGATTTTAAACTTAACTCAACATATACGCCTACGGGCGACCAACCCTCCGCTATCAAGCAGCTAACCGAAGGAATACTGAGGGGGGAACGTGCACAAGTATTACTCGGTGTAACTGGTTCGGGCAAGACATTTTCGATGGCGAATATCATTGCTCAAATCAATCGCCCGACGTTGGTTCTAACCCATAACAAAACCTTAACAGCTCAATTATATGGTGAATTCAAGCAATTTTTCCCTGAAAATGCGGTTGAATATTTCGTTTCTTACTATGATTATTATCAGCCCGAAGCCTATATTTCTGTAACGGATACCTACATTGAAAAAGACCTTCAAATCAATGAAGAGGTGGATAAATTACGTTTGCGGGCGACGAGTTCTATTCTATCGGGTCGGCGAGATATTATAGTGGTGGCATCAGTTTCCTGCATATATGGTATGGGCAATCCGGAAGATTATAAAACGGGCATTATCCGCCTTTTTAAAGGTATGACCCTTTCGCGCAATTCATTTTTATACTCTTTGGTCGAGATTTTATACTCGCGTACTGAGGGGGAGTTGAGCCGTTCATCTTTTAGAGTGCGGGGCGATACGGTGGATATTAATTTGCCTTATGTGGATTATGGCTATCGCATTACATTTTTTGGCGACGTGATTGAAAGCATGGATATGATAGAAGTGGAATCGGGCAGGCGTGGCGAACGGCTTGATATAGCCGCTATTTTCCCTGCCAATCTTTATGTAGCACCGCGTGAACGGATTCACCAAATTATTAGAGATATTCAAGACGAATTATACGCCCATGTGAAATATTTTGAAAGCGAGGGCAAATCGAGTGAAGCGCGTCGAATAGATGAAAGAACGAATTTCGACCTTGAAATGATAAAAGAATTGGGCTATTGTCAAGGCGTTGAGAACTATTCACGATTTTTTGATGGGCGCAATCAAGGCGATAGACCGTTTTGCTTATTGGATTATTTTCCACCCGATTATCTGATGTTTATTGATGAAAGCCATGCTACGATTCCCCAAATAAGGGGCATGTGGGGAGGCGACCGTGCGCGTAAGCAGAACCTCGTGAGTTACGGTTTTCGATTGCCGAGTGCTATGGACAACCGTCCGCTCAATTTTTCAGAGTTTGAAACATTGGTCAATCAAGTCGTATTTGTCAGTGCTACGCCAGCGGATTATGAGATGGAAATGACTGAAGGGGTCGTCGTGGAGCAATTAATTCGCCCAACAGGATTACTTGATCCGCCGATTGAAGTGCGCCCTTCCATCAATCAAGTCGATGATTTATTAGAAGAAATTCAGCAGCGCATTGATAAAAATGAGCGCGTTTTAGTCACGACTTTGACCAAGCGTATGTCCGAAGAATTAGCCAAATATTTTGCAAAATTGAACATCAAAGTCCGCTATATTCACTCCGAAGTGGATACGATGGAGCGCATGGAAATACTAAGGGATTTGCGATTAGGTGATTTTGACGTCTTGGTAGGGGTCAATTTACTGAGGGAGGGTTTAGATTTGCCCGAAGTATCGTTGGTGGCGATATTGGATGCGGATAAAGAAGGTTTTTTACGCAATGCTCGTTCGCTGACTCAAACGGCAGGTCGTGCAGCGCGTAATTCTAATGGTTTGGTTATTTTTTATGCGGATAAAATTACTGACTCGATGCGGCGCACGATGGATGAAACAACGCGGCGGCGTGCTATCCAAATGGCTTATAATGCTGAAAATAATATCACACCTCAAACCATTACTCGCACCCGTGAGGAAATCATTGCAGCCGGGTCTATTTTGGATATTCGAGGTAAGAAAGCCTATATTGAACCTACAGAATTAAGTTTGGCAGCTGACCCCGTTACTGATTATATGAGTCGGGCGCAATTTGAAAAGCTCATTGCACAAGCTGAAAAGAAAATGAAAGATGCTGCTAAAGATTTGGATTTCATTATGGCGGCGCAATATCGAGATGAATTATTTGCTCTGAAAAAGAAATTTAAAGATAGATATGGGATTTTAAAAGATTAATAAATGTAAAATAATATGCAGTAAGATAAGAAACAAGCATGATTATACGTTTTTCAGTAGCTTTGCACGGTTTTTGGTAACTCAAAGCGATATTTTGAGGGAAATTATAATCAAGAACATTGAACTAAAACTCATAACAGTGAAAAAAATTCTTTTTTTTATTCTAACAGCTACATTTTTAACCCATAATCTTTCAGCTCAACGCGGTTGGGAAGCCGGTGGTGGCATAGGCGTTTCTAACTATTTTGGCGATTTGAACACTACTTTCAATATTATGCATCCGGGTTTAGCTGCCAGTGCTATCGCTCGATTTAATTTTAATGACAGAATATGTGTCAAAATGTCGGCTAATTATGGTACTGTCAGTGCCGATGATAAAAATTCAAGTAACAAATATGAGCTACAACGCAATCTTCATTTCAAATCCATGATTGTAGATGGTGCAGCTCAATTGGAATTCAATTTTTTACCTTATAATTATTTTGACCGCACTCAACGTTTTTCACCGTATCTTTTCTTAGGTATCAATGTTTTTAATTTTAATCCGAAGGCAAAATATGAAGATAAATGGTATAATTTGCGCCCACTTGGTACTGAGGGGCAATTTAGAGGCGAAGAATATTATACCACTCAAATGGGATTGGTTTACGGTGGTGGTTTGAAAATCGCTTTCAACGAAGAGTGGAGCATGAATATAGAAATCAGTGCCCGCAAATTATTCACTGATTATTTAGACGATGTGAGTAAAGTTTATCCTAATATGAATGACCTTCGCAAAGCCAACGGGTCTGTGGCAGTAGCCCTTTCCGACCCTTCTTTACCTGATGCGGAAGGCAGAAAATTAGGTCAAGTAGGTCGTCAAAGAGGTACTAAAAAAGACAATGATATGTATGCTTTTTTAACATTTAGTATCTTATATTATTTTGGCGATTTGAAATGTCCTAAAATTACGAATAGATAAATTCTTTATTTTCAACATTTTACATATTAAAACAAATACATTGATGAAAAAAGTACCTTTATTATTTCTGACAGTTGTCAGTTTATCTTTCTCTAATTGTAAAAATCCGAACGCCAGCACCCCCTCAGTATCAACGGCAAAAGATGCGCCTTCGGCAGTGCAAACGGCTGCTATGGCAGGTGCGAAAATAGCTTATGTCAACATTGATTCGCTTCAAGATAAATATGTTTATTTTAAACAGCAAAGAGCTGTTTTCGAGCAAAAAGAAAGAAGTTTAGCATCATCGTTAGAGTCGAAAGGGATGCAATTGCAAAAAGATATGATTGCCTTTCAAAAAAAAGCGCAAACGGGCACTGTTCCACCCGCGCAATTGCAACAGGAAGAAAAAGCACTCATGCAAAGGCAACAAAACTTAGGTGCTGACCGCGACCGTCGGGCAAAAGATTTGATGGACGAAACAGCTAAATTCAATGAAGAATTGCAAAAAAAATTGACCTTAATTTTAGCTGATTTACAAAAAGAAAAAGGCTTTGATTTTGTCGTGAGTTATTCAAAAAATGGTGGTAGCCCATTTCTTTACGTCAATGAAAAATTGGATGTGACCAATGAAGTTGTGGCTGTATTGAATGCAGAAAAAAAGCAATAAATCATACTGAGCAATAAACCTATAAGGTTTTTCCCCAAAGGGATTCCTTCGGAAAAAAACCTACGGCATATACTTAACTATGCTTTTACAAAATCTACGAGAATTTTCTGCAAAATGTGAAATGAGTCCAG
>JAYUUR010000620.1:0-2459 GCA_043754475.1 Saprospiraceae bacterium
CTATTGTACCTGGTATTTATGTCTCAGACTCGATGGTAGTCGGTGCAGCCACTTTTGATAGTATTTACCCCAATCCGAATAGAGCAATATGGTATAAATATACGCCTACTCAAGATGGTTTGATGAATATTTCGTCGTGCGGTGGTGGGTCTGATACACGCCTTTTTGTCTATTCAGGCTCTTGCAATGCTCTTGATTTATTTGGATACAATGATGATTATTGCGCTAAAAATGCCTCAGGTGAAGAAACCGCTTCCGATATTTCAAAATTCGTAAAAGCGGGTAAAACTTACTATTTTGAATGGGACAGTGCTTGGGATTCCATTCGTTTTGGCTTTTCATTGTCATTTTCAAGCAATTATGTACCCACTTCGATGCAGGCTTGCTCTTCTGCTAAAGTCGTCAATGTAGGTACTACTGTTGTAGATTCAATTATAGGTTTTGCTACGCATGGTGACGCAGGGCATTCCAATTGGTACAAATTTACGCCTACCAAAAATGGTAAACTCTCTATTTCAGCTTGCGGTATTGATGCCGATACTCGCCTTTGGGTGTATAAAGGTGTTTGTAATGCGCTCGTTTCTGTAGCGGAAAGTGATGATGAATGTGATGGGGCTACTCTCAGAGAAATAGCTGTGGCTATTAGCGACCTTCCTGTGATTGCTAATACCACCTATTATTTAGAATGGGATGATAGTTGGGAAAATGTACCTTTTGAATTTAATTTGACTTTTGATGCGGCATCAGGTTTGAATGATGAAGGGCTTTCAAAAAGCATTACTCTTGCTCCGAATCCTGCCAGCGATTTTTTAGAAGTGCATTTTAGTTTGGAAAAAACGGCAGATATTGATTTAACCATTTTTAATACAATGGGTCAAGCCGTTTTATCTCAAAAAACAGCCTCTATACTGAGGGGGGTCGAAAAAATGGATGTTAGTGCATTAAATTCAGGCATTTATATCATGCAAATATCAGACGGTACAAAACGGACTAATAAAAAAGTGCTTATCAACAGATAGGCTTTTCTATAAAATTTCTACTTTTAAGCCTTTGTTTTCAAAATAATGAAAACAAAGGCTTTTTTTATTTAATTCAATCATTTTTAAAAAGGTGATAAATCAACTCAACTATCGTATAAATAAATTTTAAAATAAACAATATCCACAATGTACAAGCATACCATAGAACCTTTCGGCAAATTTGAAAAACACACTATTGAAAATGAACAGGGCGATTCTTTTTCAATAGTCCCAGCCTTTGGAGCGAATCTTTTGGACTTAAAATTCAACCATATTTCAGTCCTTGATGGCTATCGTAGGCCTGAGGAATTGATTAAAAATAGTTGGTCAAAAAACATCATTCTTTTTCCTTTCCCCAACCGCCTTCGCGATGGGCGATATACGCATGAGGGCGTCACTTATCAATTCGATATTAACAATGCGGATACTCAAAATGCGATTCATGGCTTCAGTAAAGATGTGCCGATGACGGTTGAAAAAGTCAAAACGGATGTTCATCAAGGCTCAATCACTTGCGAATATCAGCATAATGGTAGCCATAAAGCTTATCCTTTCAAGTTTATGTTTAAAATTGCTTTTATACTGAGGGGGTCAGCTTTGGAAATAGAAATGCAATTTACCAACCATGAAAACAAACCAATCCCAGCAGGTTTAGGTTGGCATCCCTATTTCCGCATTTCTGAAAAATTAGACGATACATCGCTACAAATGCCTGATTGTCAATTGATTATGATTGATGAGCGCATGTTGCCAACGGGTGAAAAGCGCACATTTAAAGATTTTGAAAATTTAAAAAAAATAGGTACTACCTTTCTTGATAATGGTTTTTATATTATTAATCAAGATGAAAATGCAGAAGTTATCTTACAATCTGAACTCGGTACACTTATTTATTGGCAGGAGACGGGCGAGGGTAAATGGAATTATGTTCAAGTATTCACACCGCCGCATCGTCAAAGTATTGCTATTGAGCCGATGACTTGTAATATGGATGCTTTTAATAATAAAGAAGGTTTGGTTTTGCTAACGCCACAAGCCACTTTGAAGGGAAAATTTGGCGTTATATTTTCAAAATAAACATTTTGTTTCAATAAAATATATGAAATACTGGTTAAAGCACATTGTGACACTCCGTGTCAACTGGAAACTCTTCATCCTCAGTTATTATAAATATATTGACTCTCCGAGTCAGTTAAAAGTGGGTATTCCTAAATGGATTCATTCAGAGGTTGACTCGGAGAGTCAAAATGTTTATAATAATCTCCAGTTCAGCATATTGTAGGGGGTTGTGTAATAAGTTTTTCAAGTTTTTTTGCCCAAATTATATTCTGTTTTTTAATACAACCTTGCGAGGGTTCAAAACCCTCGGAAGGTTATTTCGAAAAATTTAGAATTAAATTTGGTAGTTTTTTTCTATAAAGTAACTTTTAGACCTTATTA
>JAYUUR010000621.1:0-7224 GCA_043754475.1 Saprospiraceae bacterium
AAACCAAATCTGCCTGATTCAGGGAAAATATATGAACCATCATAGCGTCCAATTAATTCAACAAGGTATTTTTCTTTAAAATTGTATTGAGCCCGACCATAATAGCCCAAACGTGGTCTATTGTAAGCACTACCACCTGTATTTTGTTGAAGTGCACCACCTGCGAATATTTGATCAATAGCAGGAGAAATATAATTCCTTCTAAATGCAGAGAAATCTTCACCTGTGAATTTTTCTTTTGTAACACCAGCTAAAAAATTCAAGCCATGATTACCTATTTTTTTATCGTAAGTCAATAAAGCAGATAGGTTAGTATTCAATGATGAACGATACCTTTGAGATAGTCTTGGATCTTTAAAGTTAGACCTTACTGCACCTTCTAATTTGGGTGTAACACCATCTGCTTCAAAAGTCTTTTTATCCCAATAATACAATGACCACGGCGTTTGCCAAGTTTTAGTCGTTCTATTGTTTTTATCAATAGAGCCTGAAAGGGTCAAAGTCAGACCATCAACCCACGGGTTTGTGATAACTACACCACCGTTGGCTTGTGTATAATCAGTCGGGTCTTCCTGATAACCTGTAGCATTCGTTGTAATAACATAAGGATTTTGACCATTTTCAATGTCTGGACCTGGTTTGCCATTGGGCCACACTTCCGGCTCAGTAGGGCGTCCACGCATCAACATCCTGAAAATTGAACCTGCACTTTCCGTAGGGAATTTACGCGATTCTCTTCTCACCATAATACCCAAATTGGCACTGATGTATTTATTGATCTTCGCATCTACATTCGTTCTAAAGTTATATTGCTGATAGCGGGTTGCAGAGTTTTTATAGTAAGCATCTTGATTCACATAACCTAATGAACCCATATATTTTATACTTTCCGAACCACCTGAAATTTGTAAATTTTGACGAGACTGAGGGGACCATGTTTTAAATGCATCGCCAAACCAATCAGTATTTGGATGACCCCAAGGATCAGAACCATCCGCATATTTTTTTACGGCGGCAGGACTAAAGTTAGCATTGAGCGTACTCACGCCCGCAGTAGGTGATTTATAAGTACCCGTTGTTTGAATCGCTTGCCATGCAGCAGACCATTCACCAGCAGGTATTGACTTATAAATAGGCAATTCATTCATAATCTTAGCATATTCCGATGCATTCGACATTTGTGGAATAGTGGCAGGTTGAGACCAGCCTTGATTAAAATCATAAGTTACAGTCGGTTTACCAGTCTTACCTCTTTTTGTTGTAATTAAGATAGCCCCATTAGCCGCTCTTGCACCATAGATAGCAGCAGAAGCATCTTTCAAAACGGAAATGCTTTCAATATCACGAGGGCTTAAACGACCTAAACCGCCATCGCGGTCAGGAATACCATCAATGACGATGAGTGGGCTGTTGTTTCCAAGCGTATTTGTTCCCCGAATTGAGATAGTAGCACCATCATTACCCGGCTCACCACTTTGCTGAATCACCACCAAACCTGGTAAGCGACCTGCCAATGAATTGGAAATGTCCATTGCCGGTGATTTAATGATTTTATCACCTTGAAGCGTTGCTACAGCACCCGTTACAGTGACTTTTTTCTGAGTACCGTAACCAACAACGACAACTTCACCGAGTGTTTTAGGATCTACTTCAAGACCTAAATCAATAGTTGAACGACCATTGACGGCTTCTTCTTTAGGTAAAAAACCAATAAAGCTGAATAATAAAGTAGCATTTTTGTCAGCCACTACGGAGTATTTTCCGTCAACATCTGAAATAGCACCCGTTTGAGTGCCTTTGACCAATACACTGACACCAACTAAAGGTTCTCCTTTTTCATCGGAGATTTTACCCGTCACGTTTTGAGCTGTGATGATGGAGGAAATGGTCAGTAATAACATCATCAAAAGCAGATTTAGCCTTCTTTTGAAATGAAAACTTCGAGTAGAATTAATCATAGATTCTAAGATTGAGTTGGTTAATTAAAGTAGGTTATAAAATCATTTTAAGATGAGTTTAATTAAATATTTTGGAAATGAAGCGTCAATTTTGATAACCGAAACCTATTCTTTTGAAATAGAAAATAAGCCTTATTGGGTTTTGGTTTTTCGTCTTGCCATTCAAAGGTAAACTTTATTATTTCATTCGTATAGCTATTCGCAAAACTTTATTGCGAATCTTCAAATATTATCCGAAAGATATAATGATTTAGAGATTAAAAAAAACTGTACATTTTATATCATATTTGTTAAAAAATATTGCAATCGTTTGCATGAGTAATTATAACGTTTGTATAAACATTTAAAACGTTTGCGCAATTTTTTCTACTTTCGCTTTTTTATTAAAATACGATACTATGGAAAAACACCAAACCACCATCAAAGAAATTGCTCAAGCTTTAAGTGTCTCTATTTCTACTGTTTCAAGAGCCTTACAAAACGACCCCCGTATTGGTTTGCGTACTAAACAACGTGTCAATGATTTGGCAAAATCGCTTCACTACACCCCCAACCATGCGGCTCTTCTTTTAAAAAAGAAAAAGACCTCAACTATCGGTGTCGTTTTACCTTTTTTAAAAGAAGAGTTTTTTTCAATGGCAATTACAGGTATTGAAGATATCATTGCTGAAAAAGGTTACAACGTCTTCGTCAGCCAATCAAGAGATAGTTATGATAGAGAATTAAAAGCTATAAAATCTTTTATCAATAGCCGCGTGGATGGTGTTATTGTTTCATTATCCGTAGAAACCGAAAACTACGACCACCTTAAAGAATTAGAAGAATATGGTATTCCCGTTGTATTTTTTGACCGAACACCCATCAATTTTCCTGCGCATACTGTCAAATGCAACGTTTTAGAAGGGGCTTATCAAGTGGTCAATCACCTAATCAAAAGAGGTATTACAAAAATTGCTTTACTTAATGGTGGAGGAATCCTTGAAGTTTCAAAAGAACGTTTTGAAGGATATGCAGCAGCGATTAAAGAAAATGGTTTAGAATTGACCCCTCAGTATGTGAAATACACCAACCTTTCGAAAGAAGATACTTGTAGCAAAATGCTCGAATTATTGGCTTTAGAAGATACCCCTCAAGCTATTTTTGCATTCAATGACTATGTGGCACTAAATGCCATGCAAGTGTGTAAACAAAATGGTTTTATCCCTAATAAAGACATATATTTTGTCAGTTTTGCCAATCTACCCATTTGTTCTTATATGGAGAATCCACCGATTGCCTCCGTCGAGCAATTTGCTTACACAATGGGCGAAAGAGCTGCTCAAGTTCTCATTGATGTGATGAATTCGACTAATTTGAATGAACCTTTCAGAGAAATTTTATTGAATACGGAAATCTGTATTCATGATTGAAATGTCATTTAAATTTGTATCCCTCAGTATTTTGCCTATTTTAGCGACGATTTTATTTGAAAACTTAACTAAGTCCAATCGTCATTGAAATGAAAAGCCGCTACACAACCTATTTCTACATATCTACCCTCTCTTTTTTTTTATTATTTGCTTGTAAAAATACCTCTACTGAACAAGCAGTAGATAACCTCGCTGATTCTCCACCTGCGCTTTTTACCTTGCTCGCACCTGAGAAAACTCATATTGATTTTCAGAACAACATTACTGAGGGGTTGAACACAAATGTTTTGATGTATGAATATTTTTACAATGGTGGCGGCGTGGCAGTGGGCGACATCAACAACGATGGTCTCGACGATATTTATTTCACCTCCAATATGGAATCCAATCACCTTTATCTCAACAAAGGCAATCTGATTTTTGAAGACATTACAGCCTCCGCTGGTGTAGCCGGTCGGGAAGGTCCTTGGAAAACAGGAACGACTATGGCGGATGTGAATGGCGATGGTTTATTGGATATTTATGTCTGCTATTCAGGCAATCTCAAACCTGAAAAAAGAGCAAATCAACTCTTCATCAATCAAGGGAGTTCCCCCTCCGGGGGGCAGGGGGGAATCACTTTCGTAGATAAAGCAGCCGAATATGGCTTAAATAGCTTTGGTACAAGCACTCAAGCCACCTTTTTTGATTATGATAAAGATGGTGATTTGGATATGTTTTTACTCAATCACAATCCTAAATCACTTCCCGTTTTAGATGAGGCATCTACCGCCGAACTCCTTAAAAAAGACGATCCTTACAACGGAATGCGTCTTTTTAAGCACAATAAAAATACAAATGGCGAACCCCTTTTTCAAGACGTTACAACTCAAGCAGGGCTTTTAAGTTCGGCTTTATCTTATGGTTTAGGGGCTGCAATGGCTGATTATAATGGTGATGGTTGGACGGATATGTATATTTCAAACGATTACACTATTCCCGATTTTCTTTATATTAACAATAAAAAAGGTGGTTTCGCAAATGAACTTTCTAAAAGTATTGGACATAATTCACAGTTTTCAATGGGCAGTGATGCTGCCGATATTAACAATGATGGTTTGACCGATATTTTTACTTTAGACATGTTGCCTGAAGACAATCATCGCCAAAAACTATTAGTCGCACCTGATAATTATGAAAAATTTGATTTTAATGTCAAAGTCGGTTTTGGATATCAATATATGCGGAATATGCTCCAACTGAATCATGGCATGGTCAATAATCAATTGACTTTTTCGGAAGTAGGGCAATTAGCTGGTATCTCCAATACGGACTGGTCGTGGTCAGCTTTATTTGCAGATTATGACAACGATGGTTGGAAAGATTTGTACGTAACCAACGGCTATTTACGCGACTATACCAATCTGGATTTCTTGAAATACATGGGCGATTATATGCAAAACAACAAAGGCAATATTCAACGTCAAAATGTATTAGAATTGGTTAAAAAAATCCCTGCTTCGAACCTCACCAATTATATGTTTCAAAATAATGGCAATTCCCTCTCTGGGGGGCAGGGGGGTATAACCTTTAAAAAAATAGGCTGGGGAACAGCCAAACCTTCCAATAGTAACGGGGCAGCTTACGCCGATTTAGATAACGATGGCGACTTAGATTTAATAGTCAATAACATCAATCAAGCAGCATTTATTTATCAAAATGATGCGGATAAACAGCCGAATAAAAACCATTATTTAAAAGTAAAATTACTTGGAAATCAACAAAATCGCTTAGGATTGGGAGCAAAAGTGACCATTTATCATTCCCCCTCTGGGGGCAAGGGGGCTGGTCAAATGCAGTTTTTGGAGCAAATGCCAACGCGTGGTTATCAATCAAGTGTATCACCGATATTGCATTTTGGTTTAGGTCAAAACGCAATAATTGATTCTTTAAAAATCGTTTGGTTGAGTGGAAAACAGGAAATTATAAAAGACTTAAAAGTTGATAATTTGTTTACTATCGAAGAAAAAAACGCTACCATTAAAAACATCTATACCCCCTCAGTACAAGCACCTATTTTTAAAGAAATTCCATCGCCAATAGCGTATAATTCTACTAAAACTGCTACAAATGATTTCAAAAGACAACCGTTATTGACCAATCCTCTATCCTTTGTAAGCCCCTGTTTAACAAAAGGTGATGTTAATGGTGATGGCATAGAAGATGTTTATGTAGGCGGTGCGAGTGGTCAAGCAGGTGCTATATTTATTCAAGGTAAGAATGGTTCTTTTTCAACTAAATCTCAGTCTGCATTTGAATCGGATAAACAAAGTGAAGATGCCGATGCCATATTTTTCGATGCTAACAGCGACGGTTTCAATGACTTATATATATGCAGTGGCGGCTATGCAAATTTTCAACCCGAAGACCCTGCCCTGCAAGACCGGTTATACATCAACGATGGCAAAGGCAATTTCACTAAAAGCCCGAGTTCTTTACCTAAAAATTTAAGCAGTAAAAGTTGTGTCCGAGTAGCGGATATTAATGGCGATGGAGCTTTGGATTTATTTATCGGTGGTAGAGTGGTGGCAGGTCGTTATCCTGAGACTCCCCTCAGTATGTTGCTGATAAATGATGGGAAAGGCAATTTTTCAGACCAGACCAATGCTTTAGCCCCCAATATTCAAAAGATAGGCATGGTCACGGACGCCGCATTTTATGATTTGAATAATGATAAAAAACTTGAATTAATAGTCGTTGGTGAGTTTATGCCGATTACAGTTTTTACTATGAACAATGGTAAATTTGAAGACGTGACCCCTCAGTATTTTGATAAAAAATACAGTGGTTTGTGGAATAAACTCTTAGTAGAAGATTTAAATGGCGATGGCAAAGCAGATTTAGTGGTTGGTAATTTAGGTTTGAATAGCCAATTAAAAGTCAATGAAAAAAAACCTGCTGAATTGTTTTATAAAGACTTTGATGACAATGGTTCAGTTGACCCCATCCTCTGTTTTTACAATAAAGGAAAAAGCTACCCTTACATTACTCGCGATGAACTCTTAGACCAAATGAGCATCATGCGGACACGTTTCGCAGATTATAAAAGCTATGCCGATGCCACCATGAAAGACATTTTTAAATCGGATGAATTAAAGGGTGCAACTCGTTTGGAAGCGAATACGCTTAAAACAATGCTCTTCATCAGCGATGCGAATAACAAATTTCAAGCAAAAGAATTGCCCATTGAAGTGCAATCATCTCCTATTTTCACTATTACAACCGTTGATTTTAATAAAGATGGTAAAAAAGACCTTATACTCGCCGGCAATATCAACCACGCTCGCTTGAAATTTGGAAAATATGATGCTAATTATGGTCTTTTACTGAGGGGGGATGGTCAGAGTGGCTTTTCAACGGTGAGTCAAGTCCAAGCTGGACTGAGGCTTCAAGGCGATGTGCGGAGCGTAATTTCTTTAAAAGATTTATTGATTTTTGGGGTGAATCAAGAGGGATTGAAGGCATATAAAATGAGGTAAGGTTTGTATTATATAACGAAATACTAAGGAGGCATTTTGTTTGAAAAATGTAATGGCACTATAAATTTCCCAGTGGGTTATGTCCATATTTATCTCTGAAAGCCTTAATATATTGAGATTCTATTTCTTCTGCTTGTTTTCTACTGGGTATGCCCACCAATATAATACGTGCGAAGAAACGAACCATACCTACTACTCTATTATAAAGCATAATTTGCGAATTAGCGTGGGGTTTCATAGTAGGTAGGGTTTTCTTATAAAAAAAATTCGTGAGCTAAAATCTTAATTTTGTGTACCAAAACTTAATTAAGATGAAAGAATTAGCCCACGAAGCTGTGC
>JAYUUR010000622.1:0-7220 GCA_043754475.1 Saprospiraceae bacterium
ATTTCATCACTTTTTTTCCAACTTGAATAGATTTTTAAAGTATTAATTGCTAATGCTTTTGTTCTAATTCTGAATTGTTCGTTCATTGAGTTTTCCATAAAATATGTTTAAATTAGTTAAATAATCGCATCAAAGCTCATCACTAATCACCTATCGCTCATCACCCATCAATAATCACCCATCACTAATCACCTATCGCTCATCACTAATCACCCATCACTAATCACCCATCACTAATCGCTCATCACCCATCACTAATCACCTATAATTCTGGTATCAACATACTAATAACAGTCCCTTTCGATTTTTCGCTTTTAATATCAAACTCAATAAAACTCTCTTCAGCACGGCGGCGGTAGTTTTTCAAACCATTGCCATCGTAATGATCGGCTATATTGAAGCCTTTGCCATTGTCTTCTATGGTCAATCGGATACCTTCTTTTTCACGTTTCATAGTGATATTGGCTTTGGTGGCGTCCGAATGTTTAGCGATATTGTTAACGGCTTCCTTGAAAATGAGATAGACATTTTGGCGTTGTTCCATGCTGATTTTGAACGGTTTGGTCATGTCCACTTCATTATGAATGGTGCAAAGAATATCGCGGTCTTGCAAAATTTGGTAAGCGAAGGTGCTCATGCGGTCAAATACACGGTCAAACGAATCATTCTCAGGGTTGATGGACCAAACAGTGTCGCGCAGATTAAGATTGGTTTGGTCGGTAGCATTTTTCATTCGCTCTAAAATCTCAGCGACTTCGGGGGCGTTTTTACCTAAGCGTTTTTGAATGGTGCGGATAGATATACCAATGCTGCTCAAAGTTGCCCCTACTTCATCATGCAAATCAGCGGCGATGTGGTTGCGAATGGTTTGCACTTTCAGCTTTTGACGCAGGTTGTAGATATTCCAAAAATAAGTAATTGCCCCCGCTATTAACAAACCATAAAGCAACAGTGAAGGATAAAACCACCATTCTTCATCAAGCGACCGCTCAACATGGACTTTACTGATTACTTTAGTTGTATCATTATTGGCTTTTACCCAAAACTTATAATCGCCGCCTTTCAAGCGCGTGTAGCGAGTAGTCGGGTATTTTGTTTTTTTAGGAGCAGCATCAAATCCTTCAAGGCGATAAGTATAAATGGTGGAATCCTTGTGTGAAGCAGGGGTTGAAAACTCAAAAACGAGGTCTTCTTCTAAAGCTTTTACACTCAAATTAGTAACATCAGCAGCGGGTTTGTCATTGATTAATACTTGCTTAATCATTATATTGGCTGTATCCTTTGCCTTGGCAAGCATATACAGGGGGAATGCAAGTGAAAGTAGCAATACAATGGGTATTTTCATAATGTAGGTTAATTGTTTTTCGCATGGTTTGTAAGTTCTAAAGTTAAAAAACAATTGTTACATCCGCAAATTTATAAGTTAAAATCTAAATAAGTTTTTTGTTTTTATATGAAAAAAATGCCGTGTTTCACCCTATTAAACTCTGCATAATCGCCCCTTTGAGCAGAGTGTGGCAAGAGGGGTTCAAGAACTTAAATTCAAAAACATCGTTATACAATTTATGGATAAACCGCTTATATTATTTGACGGGGTTTGCAATTTATGCAATGGCTCGGTTCAGTTTGTCATCAACAATGATCCAGATGGTTATTTTCGATTTGCATCGTTGCAATCTGAGAAGGGTCAAGCAATTTTGAAACAGCTTGGCATGAGTACCAATGATTTTGATACATTTATTTTTGTAGAAAACGGCAAGGCTTATACAAAATCAACGGGCGTTTTAAATGTTATCAAGCATTTTAAAAACTTTTATAGATATTTTTCTTTTTTAATAATTTTACCTGCACCTATTAGAGATTTTTTCTATACCTTTGTAGCACGACGACGCTACCAATTTTTTGGAAAGAAGGAACAATGTATGATACCAACCCCCGAACTTAAAGCTCGATTTCTGAGCTAAAATCACTTCGGAAATAAACAAAAATTCATCGTAAAGCATGAAGCACCTATTCACCGGGACACTCTTCTTATTGTTTTTATGTTCAGACATAAAAGCAAATCATAATGTATTGAACTTCAATTCAGCGGATAATCTTGCGCTGAATACCCCTCAGTATATTGCCGAAAATATGGAGTCGCTCGTGGCTTACGGTCAAACGAATACGCAATCTGAGCTTGAAATGACTCGATTCCTGTTCGTATGGTTGGCTCAAAATATTCATTACGATTCGTCTGAATTGTATGCTCTAAAACGCACTACTTCTAAGCAATTATCGGATTCGGTTTTTCATTATCGCAAAGGTATTTGTAGGGGTTATGCCGATTTACTGACTTTGCTTTGTCAAAAAGCAGGAATTTATGCCCGCACTGTGACGGGTTATGCCAAATCATCGGGCGATAAAGCGGATTCTTCAGATTTTCATGCTTGGAATGCTATCAAGGTTGCCGGTCAATGGCATCTTTTTGATGTGACTTGGGCATCGAATTATCTCGAACGCACAGGAGAAGTTGACACGCGATTCAATCAATATTTTCTACAAAATAGTGAAATTTTTACCAAACGGCACTTTCCTTTCGACCCCATTTGGCAATTGAATAATCAAATTATCCCTCGATATTTCTTTTTTAGTGATACTGTAACTAATTGGTTAGCGTCCGATTACTTTATTGATTTCAATAAAATTTTGGAAGATGAATCTACCATGTCGCCTATGGAACAAAACCTTAAAAGTTTTGAACGAGCGGTCACTTTTATTCCTAATGAGAAACGTTTGCATGATGTTTTGAATTATTATAAATCAGAAAAAGCGCATGATTTATTTGAAAAAGCCAATATTTTATTGGATAAATTCAGAAATAAAAGTGATGCTGAATTGAGGAAGTGGACGCCGAAAGATTATAAAAGTATGATTGCAGACGCTCAAGAAGCGAAGGTTTATTTTGAAAAAACCATGCAAATCTATCAATCCATGACTTTTATTACTGAAAATGAAGATACTGAATCCATGAAATCTAATATGGTTTCTATTCATAAAAATAAAGATTTGACAGATAAATTAATTGATTATCTACAAAATATTATATCGGAATCAAAGCAGATACCGATAGCAAGAGTCAACAAACGAAAGTAACTATCACGAGAATTCTTTGATGAGAAAACATCAAAAAAACCAACTAAAGTTCTACTTTTGCCATCCCTACTGAGGGGTGGCATTTTTTTTTGTCATTCAGGAAGAATCTCTTTTCGCTTTCAAAAGTACCCGAACGTGCATACAGATTATTTTTTACGTAAACTAACTAAGGATGACTTATCGCAAATTTATTTATTTTTTAAGTGGTTTTAAACTTTTGGAAAGTTTCAAACTTTCCAAAAGTTGTGTCTTATTTTATTGCTCATGTTTTATTTATTTAATCGCTCATACAGCTTGCCGAACAGAAAAAGCGAAGACGGAGATTCAACTTTCAGGATTTAACAGAGTGTTGCTTTTGGATAGCCTTTCAGCGGCTCGAACGATCGTGAAAGATGATTTGGAGCATTTTTTTGACAATATCACACCCGTTGATATGATGATTCAAATGCATAAAGATTACCCCCTCAGTACAAATAGAGATTCGATTGTAGCAGATTATAAAAAATATATACAAACAGATGTGCTTGATTTTTCAAGAGAAGAAGCGGATTATATAGCCAAAACAATGGCAGAAGCATTTGAATTGTGTCAAAAAGCGCAGTTTCAACACTTCCCAGAAGAGATAAAACTCATTAAAACGCACGGGAAGCATTACGGAGAGGATACTTACTTTACGCGTGAAAATGTGATTGTGATACCTAAACAGGCTTTGAAAAAGAAGGATGATGATGTTTTTTTGAAAGTGATATTACATGAAATTTCGCACATCGTCACGCGGCTCAATCCTACTTTAAAGACGGAATTGTATGCGGCTATTGGCTTTCAAAAACTCTCTTTACCTTTGATGATGAACGATTCGCTGCGACAAAGGCTTTTGACCAATCCCGATGGGCATGAATTGACATGGGCAACACAATTAACAACCGCAGATGGTAAAAATGTGCAAGCTATCCCGCTTATTTATGCCAATGAAACGAGTTATAAAACAAATAAAAAAGAGTTTTTTGAATACTTAGGTTTCAATTATTTTGAAATAGATTCAACATCAGATGGCAAATCTTTAAATGTACAAACCATTGGTAATCAACAAAAAAGCACGTTGAATACTGAGGGGGTGAATGATTTATTTCGTCAAAAATTAAATACTGATTACATCATTCATCCTGATGAAATCGTTGCCGATAATTTCTCAATTCTCATGTTTTCTATGAAAAATGCGAAGAGTTTGGAGGCTTATACTGAGGGGGGGCGGCAACTGTTAGATACTGTTAAAAATGTTTTAAGTCAGTGATAAATAAATGGGTAATAAAAAATGGGTAATAGGCGATGGGTAATAGGCGATGGGTAATGGGTAATCATGTACGATACAGATAATAATTTCAATTAATGGGTAACAACTATGAATCAATTTAGAAAATATATTGGTCTGGTATTGCTGTTTGCATTTCTGACTTTAGTCTCTCAAATTGGAGGTTTGGTTTTGCTTGCCTGTGTGCCTATTTTCAATATTATCAATCAAAAAATAGATAAAATATTAGGGCGTAATGTGTTGAAAATCAGCACTTTCTGTTTGTTTTATACGCTGACTACTTTCCATATTGTGCCGCCGCTTGCCGCTGCATTTGGGCGCGTACAAATGCCTTATGGAGATCAGAATCCGAATCTAAAACCTCATAATTTTTATTCTGTTTTATTGAATCGCAATTTTGTTACTCCCCAATTGCGGGCTGTTACTGAAGGGGTCGCTGCAAAAATGGCTTTGAAATATGGTGATACTTGTGTTGTCGCATATTTAGAATGTAATTTCCCATTTATTGATGGCTATCGTTTGGTTCCACATCTCAGTCATAATGACGGTCAAAAAATAGATTTGTCTTTTCAATATTTAGATGCTGCTACTAAACAACAGACGGCTGAACGCCCTTCGTGGCTCGGCTATGGCGTGTGCGAAGAACCAAAAGCAGGTGAAGAAAACATGCCCGAAATGTGCCATGAACGAGGCGAATGGCAGTATAGTTTTATGCGGAAATATCTCATTCCTCAAGGTCGAAAAAAAGATTTCATTTTTAATGCCAACCAAACACATGATTTAATCCGCTACTTTTTAGCAGACAACCATGTCAATTTTGTCTTGATTGAACCGCATTTGAAAAAGAGATTGGGTTTTGAAACTTCTCCTAAAGTTCGTCGTGCGCCTTGCGAAGCTGTTCGGCATGATGATCACATTCATGTAGCCATTTATTGACACTTTGATACCATTTTGACATAATTTTGATAGCATTTTTATACCATTTTAAGATACAGAAGGATTTTGATTATCCATTTTTGTATGCAAATCCTGCAATAGTTTTATCTCAATGGCTTGTGTTTCCATCAGTTTTTTTAATTGTTCTTCCATCAAAAGGTTGATTTTTTGATGCAGATTGCGGATTTCAATCTCAGCTTTTAAGTTGATGAGGTAATCATTTTCCGCGCGTTTGCGGTCTTTTTCCTCTTGACGGTTTTGACTCATCATGATAATAGGTGCTTGCAATGCTGCAATACAAGACAAAATAAGGTTCATCAAAATAAAAGGATATGGGTCGAATTGCGCTTTCGTAGCTGCCGTTGAATTGTAAAAAATCCAGACTGCTAATATAACGCCGAACAAAATGATGAATTTCCAACTCCCACCAAACATCGCCACATTATCCGATAGCTTTTGCCCTCTCGTTAAAAATTCAACTTGAGGATGTTGCAGAGTATCAATGATTAAGGCTTCTTCTGCAATGGCATCCTCAACGATAGCATGTAGTTTTTTAATCTGTTCATCTTGCGATTTGTTCAATGAATCAATGTCATCAATGTAGGTGCTCATTTAATAGATATGAATTTGATGGTGAATTAATAGTAATTTTTCAGAAACAATACTTTAATGTAGGTGTTCCATTTATCATAATAGGAATAAAGTATGAAAAGTTTAAAGATTTTATGGCAGTTTAGCCGCCCGCACACTATTATTGGTAGTACACTCAGCATTTTATCCATATTTGCCATAGCCATTGGCACTACTGATTACGATTATATCGACCCTCTCCTACTCCCTTTGAGCCTTTTGACTGCATTGACTTGCAACATTTATATCACGGGATTAAATCAATGGTCGGATATTGAAGTTGATAAAATAAATAAGCCTTGGTTGCCCATTGCAGCCGGTACTTTGAGTAAAGATAATGCTTTGCGCATTGTTTTGGTCTGTGGCATCATTTCTTTAGCAACTGCTGCCTATTTATCAATACCATTCTTCGGGTTGATACTCATTATTATTGCCATCGGAACGGCTTATTCTTTGCCGCCTTTGAAACTCAAACGCAGCCACATTTTAGCCGCAACTGCCATTTCTGTGGTGCGTGGTTTATTGGTAAACATTGGTTTTTATTTGCATTTTAGACATGAAATACTGAGGGGTGAGTGGTCGCTAACGCCTGCCATTTTACCTTTGACGGTATTCGTCACTGCCTTTAGTTTGGGTATCGCTTGGTTCAAAGACATACCTGATACTGAGGGGGATGCCATTTATTCGTTCGGTACATTAGCCGTTACGAGTGGTCGTCAACGGGCGTTTATGGCGGGAGTGTTTGTCGTTTCATTTGCTTATGTCTTTATTATCTTAGCTGCTTTGCTTGGGCAATTGCCTGCTACGATATATTATGTCGTGAGCCACAGTATTGCCTTGTTCCTTTTTTTTTGGCAAGCTAAAGCATTGCAAGTAGTTGACAATCAACAAGTTAAACGTTTCTATTTATTTTTTTGGGGCTTATTTTTCCTTGAATATGTGCTTTATCCTTTAGGGTTTTATTTGTCATAAAGCTAACAAATCCACATTATTATCGTATCTTTGCAAAATTAAATACTAATGATTCCTTTGAATCATTGAAACAGATTTTTATATTAAAATATTTTCATGCAATTTCAAGCGTTAAAAATTATTGAACCGATTCTTAAATCATTAGAAGAAGAAGGTTATACAATTCCAACTCCCATCCAAGCCCAAGCCATACCACTCGTTTTAGAAGGTAAAGATTTATTAGGCTGTGCCCAAACAG
>JAYUUR010000623.1:0-7209 GCA_043754475.1 Saprospiraceae bacterium
ATCATTGGTGTTCAAAAGATTTTGTTTTTAATTTTTGGAGGAGATTCTGCGTCCCTATAACGGACGTGTTTAATAAGAATCTTCTTGACCAAAGGTAAATTTTCAGTATTTTCTAACATTTCGAGCATAATAGCTGCTTGTAGTTCATTGAAAAACCGGATTTTAGCGATTTTATAAGACCTTATATTATTCAGTTTTTTGTAAACTAATAAAAGCATAGCGACAATTAGGGTACAATAAATCATCACTTGGATAGCATTTGTATCATTACAGACGAAGTGCTTTAGAGTCATTTCTTGTTTTAAAAATTTAAACAAGACCTCAATATCCCAGCGATTTTTATAAACCTCTGCTACTTGTTGAGTCGTCAAAAGGAGCATATCATCTCCGTCTTTGTCTTTTGTGGGTTGTGTAAGGGTACAATTGGTCAATAAAAAGATAGTTTGTTTGTCTGATTTGCGTTGCATTTCAATCAATCGAAAAGGATGTTCGATTCTTTTGCTGGCATTGCCGAATAAATTAACGATACTATCTTGAATAAATATTAAATTTTCATCTTCAATTTTACTGACATCCGAATGTTGATTGATGACAACAAATCGAGGTTTATCGGCTAAACGAGTCACAAAAATGAGGCTTTCTACGTCAAATTTAACGAATTTTAGCCTATCTTTTAATCCTCTATCAAATACAATTAGGTCTTTTTTACTATGTGTTGCTTTTTCAATAACTTCTGCAAGGGCAGTTTCTTCACTTAAATGAGCTTGGTCTTTGAAAAAACTCATGCGTACTTCAAATGAACCAGCTAATTCTGTTGTTAATTTTACTTGGGTTTTGCCTTTAGACGTGTTACCCACTTTCATACCGCACAACAAATGGCTAAATGTGGCTATCATTGTAGAATCATACCGCTTTATATAGTACTGCTTGAGGTCTTTTTCAGAATAATTGGCATCTAAGACCTTGCTTGTATATTCAAAGGCGC
This sequence comes from Saprospiraceae bacterium, assembly GCA_043754475.1. Classification (GTDB taxonomy): domain Bacteria; phylum Bacteroidota; class Bacteroidia; order Chitinophagales; family Saprospiraceae; genus JAAFJT01. The sequence continues at coordinate 986 of JAYUUR010000623.1, forward strand.
GTTTGAAAAACTCGTGCTTCACATTCATCAAGCGATAGCGGATGGCAGTATAGGACATTGAACCCTTTTCGTCTCCCAACATCGCTTGAAAGATGGGTGACGAATAGCTTTCTGACATAACCCGAAGACTGTACCGTTCACTTTCTAATAGATTGTAAACTATAAGTTTGAAAACGGTCATCGTTTTAAAGTTAATTACCCACTTATCAGCGTGTAATTCTTCCACTATGTCTTCAAATACTTGGGTTCCTATTAATTCGAATAAGTCATCAACGCTTACTTTTTTGACTTCTTTACTTTTGCCCCACTGTTTTTTACTTAATGTCATCTTTTTGACCCAATATTCGCTCTTTTTCCGCTTTTTCAATGAACTTTGTTTCAAACTTTTTGATAACTTCTTTTAAACTTTATCTTTTGAACACCAATGATGATAAATGATGAATGATGCATCAAATTCACAATTTGATGCATAACCGAATAATTTATGTTAAAGTTACCCCCTCAGTATAACAATCGAAATTTGCTTCGTTTTAATAGAAATTGTATTACTTAACTGTTAAAACATTCCATTCAAATGAAAAAACCCCTATTATTCCTCCCGTTTTTCGCATCTCTTCTTTTATTCAATCACTCCCTTTTGGCTCAATGTATTGATGGTTACCTCCCATCAGGTCAACAGTGTGGTGGCACTATTCAAACAGCAGTTCCTTTTGTACGCCTTGTTCCCGACGCACGTTCAGGGGCTATGGGCGATGTCGGCATTGCTTTGACGCCTGATGCTAACTCAATTCTTTACAATGCTTCCAAGTTAGTGATGGCTAATAATAAATGGGGGGCTTCTGTCAATTACTCCCCTTGGTTCCATAATTTGGGTATTAGAGATATGTTCATATTGCATGAGGCAGGTTACTACCAGTTTGGTAAGAATGTAAAGCAAGCCATTGGTCTCAGTTTCCAATATTTTGATTTGGGGAATATCACTTGGACAGACTATAATGCATTTCCTCTTGGTGAAGGAAATGCTCATGAAATGGCTGTGACGGGTGCTTATTCAAGGCAATTGAATGATAAATGGTCATTGGGTTTATCAGCCAAGTATATTTATTCAAATTTACCATCACATCTAATTAATAACGATGCTCGTTCAAGTAAATCTTTTGCCGTAGATGTTTCTACTACATATAAAAAACCAATTATGGTTGGAGGTCTTAATTCAAATTTAATGATTGGCGCGGTGATTTCTAATGTCGGCAATAAAATAAAGTACATCAACAACAGTGATTTTTTACCTGCCAATCTCGGCATCGGTGGCGCATGGGAAATGCCATTCAATGTCAATCATAAATTGCTTGTTTCTATAGAATTTAATAAACTACTTGTTGTTACGCCACAACCCAATGATTCAACCGGCAATTGGAGAAATGTCAGTGTTATAAAAGGCATTTTTAAATCTTTCAGCGATGCACCCAATGGTTTTAAAGGGGAAATGCAGGAGATAACAACCTCAATGGGTATTGAATATTGGCTATTTCAACACGTTGCACTGAGGGGTGGTTATTTTCATGAAAGTATATACAAAGGTGGACGTGAATTTTATACAGTTGGCGGAGGTGTTCGCTATCGCATGTATGGTTTGAATGTTTCTTATTTATTACCGACTAATACCTTTAGAAATCCTTTAGATAATACATGGCGATTTTCACTTTTATTGAATGGTTTTACTTCTAAAGATACGCGTATGAGTAGTATTTGACACCCCTCAGTATAACAAATAAAATTTTCCATATTTAAATAAAACCGTATTATTTAACTATTAAAACATTCCATTTAAATGAAAAAGAACCTATTTTTCCTCCCGTTTTTCGTCTGTCTTCTTTTAACCCATCACACCCTTTTGGCTCAATGTATAGATGGATTTAATATTTTAGGTCAACGTATTGATGAATTTAATATTTTAGGTCAACGTTGTGGTGGTTCTGTAAAAACAGCTGCCCCATTTTTACGCATTGCTGCCGACGCGCGTTCGGGTGCTATGGGCGATGTCGGTATTGCCTTGACACCTGATGCGAATGCCATTTATTACAATGCTTCAAAGTTAGCAATGGCTGATAAGAAATGGGGAGCTTCAGTTAATTATACGCCTTGGTTCCGAAATCTTGGAGTTTCAAATTTTAATCTATTTGACGGGGCAGGTTATTATCAGTTTGGTCAAGGTAAAAAGCAAGCTGTTAGTTTAGGTTTACATTATTTTTCATGGGGTGATATTACTTTTACAGATTTTAATGCCGACCCATTGACTGAACCAAACCCTCATGAAATGTCAATTAATGGCGCATATTCAAGGCAATTGAATGATAAATGGGCAATTGGATTATCAGCTAAGTATATTTATTCAAGTTTAGCAAGGCGTACAACTAATCTTGGCATTGAGTCGGATAAAGCCTTTGCCATCGATATTTCTACTACTTATAAAAAGCCAATTACTGTTGCCGGTGTCAATTCAAATTTAATGATTGGCGCGGTGGTTTCTAATGTCGGTAATAAAATAATGCACCTCAACAATAGCGATTTTTTACCTGCTAATCTCGGCATTGGTGGTGCATGGGAATTGCCATTTAATGCCAATCATAAATTGCTTGTTTCAGTTGAATTTAATAAACTACTTGTTGTTACGCCACAACCCAATGATTCAACCGGCAATTGGAGAAACGTCGATGTTATAAAAGGCATGTTTAATTCTTTCAGCGATGCACCCAATGGTTTTAAAGGGGAAATGCAGGAGATAACAACCTCAATGGGGCTTGAATATTGGCTATTTCAACACTTTGCACTGAGGGGTGGTTATTTTCATGAAAATAAAAACAAGGGTGGGCGTAAATTTTATACAGTTGGCGGAGGTGTTCGCTATCGCATGTATGGTTTGAATGTTTCTTATTTATTACAGACTAATACCTTTAGAAGTCCTTTAGATAATACATGGCGATTTTCATTGTTATTGAATGGTTTTACTGCGAAAGATGCTCGATTGAGTAGTATTTGACACCTACGACATATACTTAACTAAGCTTTTGTGTAAATTTAAAGAGTCCATAGGTTATAAATTTAATTTTTCATAAAATGATTCAAAATGACGTATTGTTCCAATTAGTAGATAATTCCGTAAAATAAAGTAAAATTAGTCATCAAAAAAGCTCAATTTAAAGGCATAACAAATTAATTATAATATCAATTACACCTTTTGTTGTACAAATAACATAAATTTTTATCTATATTTTTAAAATAAATATTAGTTACGTACTATTGATTCACAACTTAAATAGGTATTTCTTTGCATAAGCAAGTAATATATCAAAAAAATACGTTTTTAAATTTTTATCGCATAAACAACTATTTTACATTTACAACAAACAATATTCTATGAACAACTTTATACCAACTAATCGCATGACTATGCGGTGGAGGTCTGCATGTATGCAAAATTTTAGTGTACTCTCCTTTATCAGCCTTTTCTTTCTCTCCGGTATCAACGCTCAAGTCAGTGTTTCAATTTCTAAGTCAGATCCAAGTTGTAATGGCTTCACAAACGGTAGCACTACTGCCACGGCGAGCGGCGGCTCAGCACCTTACACATATAAATGGAGCACAGGCGCATCGGGCAATACTATTTCAGGCATTGGTGGCGGCATATTCAGCGTAACGGCTACCGATGCTCTGGGCAGAACAGGCACTGCCAGCACCAATCTAATCAATCCTGCACCCCTCAGTATAAATGCCAGTTTTGCAAATATTTGCACGAACGGAAGTGTAACAGCTACGGCGGCGGGCGGCACTGGTCCTTATACATATAATTGGGGCGGTGGACTAACTGGTGCTACTCAAAATCTTGTAAAAGGTGGTTACAATCTAATCGTTACAGATTCTAAGGGTTGTACGGCTTCAAAATTTGTCTTTTTCCCCGGTGCATTGGGCATCAGTTTGAAAATAGGCGAGTTGCTTTGCTTCGGCGATTGTGATGCAGCAATTGATGCATTGCCCATCAATGGCACTGCACCTTTTACATATAGATGGAATACAGGCTCAACCACACAAGCCATAGTTGGCATTCCTTCAGGCACTTATAGCGTGACAATTACTGACGCCAACGGCTGTACGGCATCAGCTACAGGTACAGTTGTGAATCCACCTAAAATTGTCGTCACCACTTCTGTTAACTCACCTTCATGCGGCGGCGGTGCTAATGGTTCGGCTACAGCCAGTGCAACAGGCGGTAAAGCACCTTATACTTTCAAATGGAGCAATGGTCAAACAACGGCTACTGCTACGGGTTTGAATGTAGGCATCTATTCAGTAACTGTAACGGATGCGAATGGTTGTGGTCAAGAAGCGAAAATTGACGTGCGGTCAGCAGCCAATTTTACCGTCGTTGTCGTTAAAACTGATGCAACGTGCGCGAGTACAAACGGCTCTGCAACGGCTAACGTAACAGGTAGCACAGGTGCATTAATTTTTAAATGGAATACAGGCGCAACGACTCAAACCATTTCAAATATCGGCGCAGGAAATTATATTGTCACCGTAACAGATGCCAGCGGCTGTTCTAATTCAGCAGGAACGACTGTCAATGCAGCAGGTAATTTAGCCATCACGGTTTCAAAAACAGATGCTGCTTGCGGTATTGCCAATGGTACTGCTACTGCAACTGTTACTGTCGGAACGGCACCTTTTACTTATAAATGGAGCAACAATGCGACAACAGCGTCTATCGGCTTGCTTGGAGCAGGTACTTACCTTGTGACCGTAACGGATGCGAGTGGTTGTACGGCTATTGGCTCTGCAACAGTTATTCAAACGTCTTCATTTGATATTAATATTGATTCAAGAAATATCACTTGTTTTGGCGGCAATAATGGTCAAGCTACGGCAATGGTCATGGGCGGCTCTGCACCTTACTCGTATAGTTGGAGCAATGGCGCAACCACTGCCTTGAATATTAATTTGGCGGCTGGTACTTATTCAGTGACTGTCACTGACGCCAGTGGTTGTAAAGGCATTAAATCCGTCAATATTACTCAACCACTTGCTCTTTCAGCAACGGCATCTTCATCAGCGACTTCTTGTGGAAACAGTAATGGTGGAGCTACGGTAATCGCTACAGGAGGAACTGCACCCTATAAATATTTATGGAGCAATGGCGCTACAACTTCAAGTATTTCAAATTTAGCTGCTGGTAATTATCTTGTAACTGTAACGGATAATAACGGTTGTACAGCTACAGCGTCAGCATCCGTCGGTTCATCAAGCAGTTTGAATGTCAGCATGACGGGCGTTAATGCTGCTTGTGGTGCGAACAATGGCAGCGCAACTGCCTCAGTCACAAACGGCTCAGCACCTTTCACTTATTTATGGAGTACGGGAGCGACGACATCTTCCATAGCAGGACTCGGAGCAGGTACTTACAATGTGACAGTAACTGATAAAAATGGCTGCTCAGGCAGTAATTCTGTTACAATAACCGCTTCACCAAGTGTTTCTATTTCAATTACGAAAACAGATGTCAAATGTAATAAAGAAAATAATGGTTCTGCAACGGCGGTCGTAACAGGTGGCACTGCTCCTTTTACTTACGCTTGGAGCAATGGTGCAACTACCGCCATAATCTCTTCTTTAATAGCAGGCACTTACAGCCTGACTGTTACTGATGTAAATGGTTGTTCTGCTTCGAGCTCGGTTATCATCACCGAGCCTACAAAATTGGCATTGTCACTAACTTCTACGCCTGCAACTTGCTTGGCAGTTGGCAGTGCGAGTGCTACTATTTCAGGTGGAACGGCTCTTTACACTTACAAATGGAACAACGGCGCAACGACTTCTTCTATTTCAAATTTGGCTGGGGGCGTTTATACCGTAACCACAACGGATAAAAACGGCTGTCAGGCAAGCGGCTCAGTGACCGTTGCAGCGAATAATTCACCAAATTTGGCTTGTGCCGTTACCATTACAAGGCTCATTTCAGCGATTAATGCCAATGACGGTGACTTGAAAGTAACGGCTACTGGCGGTGCTGCCCCTTACTCTTACCTTTGGAGCAATGGCAAAACCACTTCAGTTGTATCATTTTTAAGTCCAGGCAATTATTCAGTTACGGTAACTGATAACAACGGTTGCACAACTGTTTGCTCTTTGAATTTGCCTAATTCTACTTGCGATGCGCTCGTAGATGCAGG
>JAYUUR010000624.1:0-7202 GCA_043754475.1 Saprospiraceae bacterium
AACAGCCTCATTCACTGACTTGAAATTATCATGTACTGACTTTATTGTACTCTTATAGATTTGCTTTTGGTTATATATGTCCTCCTCTTCCAAATACAATTCTATCTCTTCTTGACGCTCTTTATCCAATAATTTACCGCTTTCAAACGCCTTTCTCTCTTTTTCGCTTAAAAAATGCGGGTCTCGATTGCTATAGGGTACACAACTCAACAAGCCTACTTCCCCACCTTCTACTCGAACCGCATTGAAGGTGTTATATCCCCTGACCCAGTTCCCTTTTAAATCTTTTACCCACCCGAGATTTTCTAAGCTCTTACTCTCTCCTTTGCGTATATCGCTCCCATCGTATAAGATGCTTACGCTGGCTTTCCCTTTTATGACAGCTAATTGATTGAGTATTAGACTCTCATTCAACTTTTCTACATCTACTGTATTCTTTAAATTGCCATTTACCAAATTATGGAAATTGTCGTATTCCCGTTTATCTTTTGATATGCGCCACATTTGAGTGGTTTTATCTCTAATCATACCACTTATTAAGGATTTTGTATTCTCTTTACCTTGCTTTTGCCGTAATTTACCTAATAACGGGGCTATATGCAAAATTAGTTTTTTTTTATCTTTTACTTTTTATTGTTCCTGTCTACGTCTTTTTCACACACGGGTTACTTCTGTATAAATATCTTCGGAGTTGTCAGTATTCCTTAGGCAATTTAATAGTAAACGTAGTGAATTTGCCCAATTCTGAATCTTTTACAAGGATTCTGCCGCCATGATAATTTTCAATTATGCGCTTCGCAAGGGAAAGTCCCAAGCCCCAACCCCGCTTTTTAGTCGTAAAGCCCGGTTGAAAAACGGTATTAAATTTATTTTTAGGAATACCCTTGCCCGTATCGCTCACATCTACGCAAATCCAATGTGGTTCTTCATATACTTTAGCCGTTATTTTCCCTTCTCCTCCTTCCATCGCATCCAATGCATTGCGTAATAGATTTTCAATAACCCAATCGAAGAGATGAGAATTGATTTTAGCATACAAATACTGAGGGGGGGCATCACCTTCTTTATTATTCAATTTAGGAAAATCAAAAATCACTCTTCGAGGCGCGCGCCTTTGCATATACTCGCGGCAACGGTCGAGTTCTTCATAAATATTAACGGATGTCAATTCAGGAGCAGAACCAATTTTTGAAAAACGATCAGCCACGAGCGAAAGGCGAGTGACATCATTTTCAAGTTCAGTGACCACCTCTTGCGTCATTTCATCGCCTTCATGAGAGCTTCTTAAATGCTCTATCCAACCTAAAATAGCAGCAATGGGCGTTCCCAATTGGTGTGCCGTTTCTTTCGCCATGCCTACCCATACCTGATTTTGTTCGCTCCTTCGGGCAGTGCTGAAGGCGATATAACCAAAAGCGATGAAAAAGGCAATGAGTATAAATTGAAAGAAGGGATAATATTTTAAAAGAGTTAAATTATTGGAGTCATCATAGAAAATTTTGTACTTTATAACACCTATATCATCCAAAACGTGTATCGGTTTTTTATTTTCCACAACAAATTTATTCAATTTCTCTTGGGCTATCGCCGAATCTTTAGCAGAAATCAAACCTTCAGGATTGATGCCACTCATGTTCCGAGCATCTATAAGATTAAATTTATCGTCAGTAAATATTATCGGAATATTATAATTTTTAGAAACAATATCATCTATGAAAACTTGCACTTTTAAAGGGTAATTATCCCGTTCTGTACTAGCATATATTTCTTGAGACTGTCGATATATCTCCATTTGAGTGCGCTCAGTTTCCTTCAACCTTTCCACCAAAAAATATGTATAGATAGAAGATGCTGAGATAATCAGCATCCCGATAATAAAGAGATAAACTTTCAAGCGTGATTTCAATGAGTAAATATTATCCTCGCCGCCACCTGATAAATATTCTAATCCGTTTTGATACAATTGTGATAACTTATTCAAAATCAATATTTTATATTTTAAATTTAATTTGAAAAAAGGTTTAATTTTAAACCAAAATCCGAAGTTATGAAAACACCCAAACTTTTTTATTTATTGTTTGTATGCTCCTTTTTTATTCATCCAAATTGTCAGAATACACCGTCGAGTGTGTCTGCCAATCATCCTGTTACGGTGGCAGAAAATTTAGCACCGCCACCTACGCTCCTTTCAATGGGTTCAGATTCATTCAAGATGCGTGGATTGAGTTTTGTAGCACCGCCAAAGCCGTTTTTTAAAACGCCCATGATGGATGTAAAAGCTGTGGCAGCCGACTGGATTGCAGTGATTCCGTATGGCTTTACGCGCCCAGGTGAAGCAACTGTTCATTACGAAACGGCAGGTTGGAAGTGGTGGGGCGAGAGCTTGACCGGTATAAAAACGACGATTGATTCGGCGCATCGCGCGGGCATTCACGTCATGCTCAAGCCGCAGGTTTATGTGCCTGGTGGCTGGACTGGTGCGCTTGATTACGCTACTGAACAAGAATGGGCTCAGTGGGAACAAGCGTACGAAAATTACTTAATGCCCTTCGTGGATATTGCCGAAACCATGAAAGTAGGTATGGTATGCGTCGGCACGGAGTTTAAAATGGGCGTGGTGAAAAGAGAAACTTTTTGGCGCAACTTGATAAAAAAAGTCCGTCAAAAATACCAAGGTAAATTGGTTTATGCTGCCAATTGGGACGAATATCCGATTGTGCCGTTTTGGGATGCGTTGGATTATATAGGTGTGAACGCGTATTTTCCTCTGGTTCAAAAAGAGACCCCCTCAGTATCTGACCTCCAAACGGCATGGAAACCTTATTTTGAAACTTTACAGGCTTTTCAAAAAAAATGCGATAAGCCGATGCTTTTTACGGAATTTGGCTACTTGAGTGTAGATGGTTGTGCCTTTAATTCTTGGGAAATCGAAAAACGCATTCATTCTGTCAAAATAAATGAAGAAGCGCAAGCCAACGCACTTGATGGCTTATTTTCTACGTTTTGGAAAGAACCTTGGTGGGCAGGTGGTTTTTTATGGAAATGGTTTCCGTAAGGGCAAGGGCACGAAGGTTATATTGATAAAGACTATACACCGCAAGGTAAAAAAGCAGAAGTCGTACTTAAAAAATGGTATGGTAAATGACTGCATTAATTTAAATATGAATCCCAATATCCAAAATTTATTATTTTAATCGTTTTAAATCATATTCATTCAACCAATTTTTCTATGAAAATGACAAAACTACTACCCCTCAGTATTTTAAGTATTTTATTGATATTCGCCTCTTTTGGATGCGCTCAAAAAATGACAATGGAAAAAATATCCACACCTCAAATCGCCTTTGGTAGCGGCGGTGGCTTCACCAATTTATTGACAGAATATTTCCTACTCGAAGATGGCAAAATCGTTCAAAAATCTAAAGAAGGACAAGGCTACACGATTCTCACGCGCATTGATAGAGATAAAGCTACACAGTGTTTTGCAGGGTCGAAAATTCTAAATTTAGATAATTTAAAGTTCAACGAACCGGGCAATATGTACTATTTTATTACAATCCGGAATGATTCAAAATCTGAAAACCAAATCGTTTGGGGCAGCACTGACAAGCCTGTACCAACTGAAGTAAAAAGTTTTTATAAGATGCTCCTCAACTTTTTACCAAAACCCAAAGAAGAGTCAAAATAAAATATAATTCCCATAAGTACTTTGAAACTAATTGTTTATAAATATAAAAAAAATAGCTAAATGAAAAATCTTATTCTACCTGTACTTTTTTCAGTCGGCTTAATCGGTCAACTTGCGGCTCAAAAGCCGAAAGACATTCGTCCAAAAACGAATGCCCAACAGATTAAACCACAGGAAATAACACCACCTGCTGAATACCGCGAAATCGGTGTACCTGAACAGTCGCGTATATTTGAAGGAACAAGCCAAAAGCATACGCTCACATCGCTTCAACGCCCTTCTCGAGTGCTTCCGAAAGGCTTCAAAGTGCTAAATACTGAGGGGGGGCTGCCTTCTATGATTCAAGGCGTTTTGCCTGATGCCACTTCGAGGGAATTGCCTTTGGAGACGCGAGCTGTGCAATATTTAGATGCCATAAAAGCAGCCATGCAAGTAAAAAATCCGATAGACGAATTTGAAATAAAAAGTATAGAAAAAGACGAATTGGGTCAATCGCACGTGCGGATGCAGCAAAAATTTGGCAATTTACTTGTGTGGGGTGGCGAAGTTATTGTGCACGAGCGCGGTGGTAAAATTGAACTGATGAACGGGGCTTATTTCCCGACCCCCTCAGTATTGACGCTCAATCCAACTGTTTTAAAAGCCATTGCTGAAACGACAGTTCAAGCGGATTTGAGTATTAAAACAAATTTTAAAATTTTAACCGCTGAAAATAAAAAACAAATCGGCGGTGAGCAATTCCGCTCAGAGTTGATTATTTTTCACGTAGGCGATAAAAAAGATGGTGAAAAACTGGCTTGGCATATTACTGTTTATCCGAATGTTTTGCATCGTTATGAGTATTTTATTGATGCTGAAAATGGTCAAATTTTAGATAGCTACAGCAGTTCATGCGATTTATTGGGGCATCTTCATGGATTGAACAAAAGCCATTTTCACCCTGAAAATGAAGCTATTCCCAATGAAAACGAAGCAAATACGCTTCAAATCGTTAATAATGCAACCTCTTCATCCTACCCATATGTTGCACCTCCGGTGCAATGGGCTTGTTCATCACCTACTCTGATGGACGGTGCAACGACTGCCAATGCTAACGATTTATTTAATCAGACAAGGGTGGTGAATACTTATCAAGTCGGTGTCAACTATTTTTTAATAGATGCTTCGCGCCCGATGTATAAAGCGGCTACTTCCTTAATGCCCAACAAACCAATCGGTGCGATTCAAACATTTGATTATAAAAATACAGACAATGGTCCGGCATTTTTCCTAACATCCACTAATAATACTTGGAGTGCGTCTGCAAAAGCTGTCTCAGCACATTACAATGCTGGGCGTGCCTACGAATATTTTAGAGTAACGCATACCAGAAATTCAATCAATGGCAAAGGCGGCAACGTAGATTCTTACATCAATGTAACCGATGAAAGTGTCCAAATGGATAACGCATTTTGGAATGGCGAAGCGATGTTTTATGGCAATGGAAAAGATTATTTCACGGCATTGCCCAAAGCATTGGATGTAGCGGGGCATGAAATTTCGCATGGCGTGATTCAAAATACAGCTAATTTACGTTATCAAGGTGAATCTGGTGCCCTCAACGAATCCTTCGCCGATATATTCGGTGCTATGATTGATCGCGACGATTGGAAAATAGGCGAAGATGTGGTGGTTAATACGACAGCCTTTCCATCAGGTGCATTGCGCGATTTGTCAAATCCACATAACGGCGGTACTCGCGTAGGCGACCCATCATATCAGCCTCAAACGTACAGCGAGCGATATACAGGCACACAGGACAATGGTGGTGTGCATATTAATAGCGGTATTACAAATTATGCCTATTATCTTTTTGCTACCAATGCTTCTGTAGGAAAAGACAAGGCAGAAAAGGTATATTATCGCGCTCTTTCAAAATACTTGGTAGCATCTTCTAAATTTGTTGACCTTCGCGCTGCCGTTGAGCAATCATGCAAAGATCTTTATCCAAGCGAAACCACTCTGCTAACGGCTGCTCAAACTGCTTTCACTCAGGTTGGCATCGGCGGCGGTGGTAACACTACCAGCACAGCTTATCAGCAGAATTTGCCTGTCAATCCCGGTCAGGATTGGGTCGTTTATGTGAGTGATGATGGCACCAAGTTGATGCTTTCAACGCCCAATACAGCAGCGCCGACTGTGCTTTATTCCAACGGTGTTTTCAGCCGTCCGAGCGTGACTGACGACGGAACGAGCATTTTTTTTATAGGAACAGATAAAAAAATGCGCGCAATTAGTATTAATTGGAACACCAGTAATTTTAGTGTAAGAGATATTAATACCCAGCCGATTTGGAACAATGTTGCTATTTCAAAAGATGGTAGAAAAATAGCCGCTAATTTTGATGATAGAGATAGCATTCTTTGGGTTTATTCTTATGATTTGGCTAAAGAAAAACAATTTGTGCTTTATAATCCGACCACTTCACAAGGGAATGTGGGTACAAACGAAGTAAAATATTCAGATGCGCTTGAATGGGATCACTTCGGCGAAAATATCATGTATGATGCTTTCAATCAAATCGCCGGTTCTCAAGGAGCAGATGTTGAATATTGGGATGTGGGCTTTTTGAATGTATGGTCAAATACGACCAAAAAATTTGCAACAGGTCAAATTGAAAAGCTGTTCAGTGATTTAGGGGAAGGTGTGAGCATCGGCAACCCGTCTTTTGCTAAAAACTCGCCTCATATCGTCGCTTTTGATTATATCGAAACCGACTTTTCAGGCGATGATAGCTATTATATTTTAGCGGCTAATATCCAAACGGGGGATGTTTCGCAAAGCTCATCAGGTGTTTATGCTAATAATACACTCGGCTATCCGAGTTATTCACGGACGGATAATCGCATATTATTTACCACTGAAAATGCTCAAACCATCCATCAAATCAATACTATTGCTATGGCTGCTAATAAATTGGATGCTGCCACGCCAAATACTTTGATAAAATCCGACGCTAAAAGAGGCAATTGGTTTGCCAACGGTACGCGTGTTTTGACTTCTACCGGCGATTTGGATAAAGCGGCTGTCAGAATTACACCCAATCCGTTCAACGATAATGTGACGATTGAAGTCACGGCTGATAAAACCGAAGTGGGCAAAGTTGAATTATTTGATTTGTTGGGAAAAACCATCTTGAGCCGACCCCTCAGTATTTCAACAGGTAAAAATGCTGTTTCGATAGAAACGCATAGCCTACAAGCAGGAGCTTATTTAGTAAAAATTACAATTGGCAATAAGAGTTTGACAAGTAAAATTGTGAAATTTTAAGCTCTAATTTTCAAGTTGAATAATAAAAAAAAGCGGTTGGATACTGAGGGGTACACAACCGCTTTTCTTTATTAGCTGTTTGCAAATACGTGTATCATTATTAAAAGGGGTGTAGTTCCCATTTGATGTAAATATTACACCTTTAAAATCATTATTGCTTATCAAAATGCTTCCAAAATTGCTCCCATCTACCAGTAGTACAAAC
>JAYUUR010000625.1:0-2444 GCA_043754475.1 Saprospiraceae bacterium
TATCAAACAACAAACCCGAAAGTTCAAACCGAACTCGCAGACCTTATATTTAAATTTGAGGGGATGCAAATATTAGGATGCACAATGAAAGACTTTGAAAAGCATTTCTTTAAAGAGGACCTCGTTGCGTTGCTCTTTTGGTATGCTGAAAAAGCGAAAAATAGCCCAAATACTGAGGGGGTCGTTTTACTAACAAACAATGATTTATTTACCGAATTTGAAACAATTAATTAATTATGAGCAAAGGATTAAAAGAGTTAAAAGAGCAATTGAATCAACAGAATCAAACAACAGATTTGAAAGGATTAAAAAAGTATTTAAGCGATGACATTAGAGACGGAAAATGTGATAATGCGTTAAGAGAATTAAGTACGTCGGGAAAATCAAAAAATCTATTTGACGGATTTAGAAAATGGGATAGCGGCACAAACGGCATCCTTCCGCAGTAGCTGTTTTAAACGTTTCGTTAAATTGTTTGACATTTCGTCAAAATTTGTTTTAACTTTGCGGCGTAAGAGTTTGTGTTCACATTCATTCTTAGTGTTTGTTTTTGGGGTTTCGAAAGGGCGCAATTTTTAGGGTTTTGCGCCTTTTCTTTTTTAAATTGATTTTTCTTCATTTTTGGTTAATAGGGTTTCTTAAATGTAACAGTAAATTAAAAGCCGCTTCGATTCGTCGAGGCGGCTTTTTTGTTTTTGTGATTTATCGAGAGTAGAAGCGTAAATATCAATCACGAACAGAAACAGAAACTGGGTAACGGAACTTTTCAGTCTTACTAATTTTTGTCAAGTTTGCAAAATACTTTACGACGAAATTAACCCACTCCGAACTTCCGTCATTCCGCTTTTGCCTGAATTCAATAAAGAAAATGCCCCACACGTCGAAGCTTATCTTCACAAAGTCCCGTCCTGTAAAAAAACGTTCACGTGATTCAGTCATCGTACTATCGTCAATTTCCATCATTGTTGTAACAAGGATGAGTTTTGACGTGTCGAATCTTTCACTCAGATTCGTAACGATAAACTTGTTTTCGCCTGTTTGCGTCATTGTTTGCGACAATCCGCTAAAACTTAGCAAAAGTAAAACGGCTGTCATTTTGACGATGCGAGCACCTGTTTTGATTGCCTGAATTGTCGGCGTTGCGGATTCGAGCGCGTTGTCAATCCTGCACAATGCGAAAAAGCCGTAGATGCCTAAAATGACAACGAGGTAGGTAATGTCGTAATCGTTGAAGAATACATTTAACAGTGTTAATTTTTCCATAATTTTGTTTTTAATAATTTAACAATAAGTTTTAAACAGTACAAAATTATGCAAAAAATTCTACTAATTGTCAATTTTTTGTACGTTTCGTTAAACGTACACGCACATCATACTGATTCGCTGCCGTCAAACGAAACGCTTTTTGCTTCGCTTCGAGCGTATCACGAAGCGCAAACCAACAGCCGAACAGCGGAATTTCAAATCGCCGAAAAGAATTCATGGATGAAGTATTTACCATCGGTAGGACTTGGTTATGCACTCGGAACGAAAAACGGACAACTCACCCAGCAATTACGACCGAATCTAAATTTCTCCATTTCGCAGATTTACAACGCCGCCAACGACAAAGAACTTCGCCGCGCCAAAATCGCCGCCATAAAGCTATACAGCGAGGTAGAGTTTAAAACAGATAGCTTGAATTTGCTAATCGCACTCAAACGCGTTGCCATCGTCCGCAATGCTGCCGACGAACTTCAAGCGGCGCAAGCGATTGACGACGAACTTTTTAAGCTATCGCAACAGGCTTACGATGAAAAGAAAGTGTCAACTTTTCAGCACCTGTCTGAAAAGCGGCAATATTTCGAACGTCGGGAACGCATAAGCGTGAAAGCGGAACAGTTACAATTATTGGAAATCGAGGCGTTACGAGCCGCAAAATGGTGAATTTGGCAAGGCGTTGAAACGTTTGACAAATCGTACAAATGTTAAACATTCTGTTTATCTTTGTAAAGATTTTAGGGGAACAAAACAACTATTTTGATTCCCCCCCAGACCCCCCGCTATAGGGGTATTTTAAGGCAAAAAGCATAAAAACAATGCGTAAACATTTAAACTATCTATGACTGATGAAAGGCAAATAAAATACCTTACTAAAAAGGATGAAGATGAGTTTTTGCAGAGCGTTACGCATGTGATGTACAAGTTTATTGCGCTGATTATGTTCGATTGTGGTTTACGTGTTACGGAATGTATTACGCTTAAGATGAAGGATTTTAATTGGCAGAAAAGAACTATCTACGTCCGCACATTAAAGCAGAATCATAAGAAGAGAAAAAAGGTAGGTGAAGTAAATGAAGTTGAAACAATTGAAGTAAAGAAAGAAGTTTGGCGAACCGTGTATATGACTGATAGAATAATAGAAGCGGCAGCAAATCACTTTAAAGACAAGCGGTTTAAGATAA
>JAYUUR010000626.1:0-7183 GCA_043754475.1 Saprospiraceae bacterium
CCTTGTCGAGAAGGAACGGGCTGGATGGAGAAAATTTTGCTCAAAATACTGAGGGGTCAAGGCACTTTAAAAGACATTGACTTATTATGGGATATTCAAGCGAAAATTGAAGGCAAAACGATTTGTCCATTGGGCGATGCAGCAGCTTGGCCCGTAGCGAGTGCAATTCGTCATTTCCGCTCAGAGTTTGAGGCGTATGTTTATAATCCTTCGGATATTGTGGATGTGAAGCATTATTATCGGTTGAATGATTTGCAGCCTGTTTAAAAATAAAAAATTTAATTATGATTAAGAATATAGAAATCAATCATTTTAGAAGTATTGCTAAACTTAAAGTTGATGATTTTAAAAGAGTAAATCTGATTGTGGGCAAAAACAATGCTTCTAAAACAACAATATTAGAAGCAATCTTTTTATCTATTGGTGCAACTAATCCGCAACTTGTATTAAATATAAATAATTTAAGAGGACTACTGTTAGGTCAATCCGATGACTTTAGATTTATATTTTATAATTTAGAATATGAAAACAAGATAGTTGTAAAGACAGAAATAGATAATCAGAATAGAACTGTTACAATTGAACCATCCATTAGTACAAAAAATATATCACCTACTAGAAGTGTAAATAATCAAAATGATTTACAAAGTGGGAATTTTTCAAATATATCGAGTGATACTTATGATGAGCTGACTATTAATTTTACTCTAAAAGAATATCAAGAGAAATTAAAGCAATTCACGAGTAAAGTTTCATTTTCTACATCTAAAGGATTTGAAGTTGATAACGTTAAAAACTACAAAGAAAAATATAATGGTATATTTATAACATCAAAAATAAGCGTTTCATCAAACTTGATTAAGGCTCTTGAAAAATTAATTATTAATAAAAATGAAAAAAATCTTGTTGGTTATCTGTCGAAAATTGATAAAGGTATAGTTGATATAAAATTAGGTTCCAATCAGTTAATATATTTTGATGTAGGATTAGCAAGACTAATACCTGCCAATTTAAATGGTGATGGTGTATTAAAATTAATGAATATTTTACTCGCAATAATGGAATTTAAAATTGTTTTAATTGATGAAATTGACAATGGCTTACATTTTTCCGCACTAAAAGACCTATGGCGTTTAATATTTAAAGTAAGTTCTGATTATGGTACTCAACTGTTTATTACAACACACGATTTTGAAACTTTAAAATGTTTGAAAGAGGTTCTTGAGGAAGAAGAGTATGAAAACTATCAAGATGAAATTAGGAGTTATACGATTGTCAAAAATAATAAAAATGACTTGAATATCTATAAATATAACTTTAAAGAATTTGAGTATTCAATTAATCAAGGTATTGAAATCAGGTAAAAATCCATAACTAACTATACATGAATCGCATATATGTAGAGGGTAGAGAAAAACTATTTATAGAATCACTACTAATAAAAATCTATGGCAAAAACTATAAGGAAACAATTATAGTAATTGATGCCAAAGGATGGCAACAATTGGAATTGTTAAAGCAAGAATTTGAAAAAAGCATAAACGAAAATGGTAGGAACCTAATAATATTTGATTCAGATAGCGATATTAATGGTGGAGGTTTTCAAAAAAGGAAAGCTGAGATTCAAGATATTTGTTCTAAATTAGGCTATAGTTTCAAACTTTTCCTTTTTCCAAATAATTCAGATGATGGCGATTATGAAACCCTTTTAGAAAGGTTAATAAATGAAAAACACAGAATATTACTCAATTGCTTTTCTGAATATGAAAAATGTATTTCTACTCAAACAAATCAAGAAGGTGAGAATATGTATGTTTTACCTGCCAGAAAAGCAAAAATGTATTCATATGTTGATGCTTTTAAAAAAAGTAGAACAAAATCCCAAAAATTTAGAAATGGTGATTGGTTTTTTGATAATAATGAATATTGGACTATTGAAAATAACTCTGCAATTGAACCGCTTATTGAGTTTTTAAAAACAAATATTTTTTTTCAATAAAATATCTTCAAATACTGAGGGGGTACTAAATAAAAGTAAAATGACAGACTATAAAAATCATATCGAATCAAATCCCGAAATTATGTTCGGTAAGCCGTGCATTAAAGGGACAAGAGTACCAGTGGATTTGATTTTAGAGAGATTAAAAGATAAATGGTCATTTGAAGATTTATTGGACGCCTATCCAAAAGTAAAGAAAGACGATATTTTAGCTTGCATAGATTTTGAGAAAAACGGACTTGATACCAAAGGATTTTTATTAAGCATAATCAATTGATTTTCAATAAAATATAGAAAAATACTGAGGGGGTAAAACAACAAACAATGCTTGTATCAAAAAAAATATTATTCAGTCAAGTTAAAGAGAAAGTCAAGGCAATTGACCCGATGGCTGAAATAATATTGTTTGGTTCAAGAGCAAGGAATGAGGCAAAAGAGGATTCGGATTGGGATTTTTTAATATTATCAACGCTTCCTGTTACGAATGAATTGAGGCAATTGGTATTAAGAAATATTCTGGATTTGGAATTAGAGAGTGAGCAAACGATTAGTGTTTTGATAAGAGCAAAAAATGATTGGGATAATTACAAAGTTACGCCCCTTTATAAAAATATAGCGAGAGAAGGCATAGCAATATGACAAAAGAAGAGTTAATAAAAATAAAATTAGAGCGCGCTAAAAAGACTTTTGATACAGCTCAAAAGGTTGAAAATGGTGATTGGAATAGTATTGCAAATAGGCTTTATTATACAGTTTTTTATTTGGCAACAGCCCTTTTGATTGATTTGAATCTTGAATATAAATCTCATTCGGGTGCAAAAAATGCTTTCTTTTTACATTTCATCAAAACACGAAAAATGGATTTGAGATTTGGCGAATTATATACAAATCTTTTATATTTGAGACAAGAGGGTGATTATGATGATATAGCTTTAGATGAAATGACTGTTAAACCTTATTTGTCACAAGTAGAAGAATTTATAAATATTGTTGAATTATATTTAGTCTAAAAAAGCATAATCAATTGATTTTCAATAAAATAGCCTCAAATACTGAGGGGATAAAATAATCTAAAATGGTATTACAACTTAATCTAACAGATTTAGCTAATAATAAACCATTATTGAATCTGTTAAAAAAATTAGCGTATATTGAAATTCGGGAAGTCAAAAAAAATAGAAAAAAACCTATTGACGAAGCCGAACAAGAGCATGAGGAACTCAAAATAGATTTCTTGATGCACTCGAAAAGTTTTTTAAGTAATTGCAATGAAAAACTATAACAAATTACAATATTTTTATACATGAAAAATTATAAAAAACATATTGAAAGCGACCCCGAAATTATGTTCGGTAAGCCTTGTATTAAGGGGACGAGAGTTCCAGTTGATTTGATATTACGCAAATTAGCAGGTGGTTGGACTATGGCAGACTTATTAGATGCCTATCCGCGTATAACAAAAGAAGATGTAGAAGCCTGTTTATTGTTTGCAGCAGATAGTGTTCAAACCGAAATATTAGTCACAATATGAAAATTGTTGCTGACGAAAATAAAAATACAAAAAATAGCACCCAAATACTGAGGAGGTGTCATAAATAGTAAAGGTATATGCCAAAAGTAACGATTGACGGACAAAGTATTGAAGTGCCTGCGGGTACGACCATTTTGCAAGCGGCACGCATGATTGGAGGCGATATTGTGCCGCCGGCTATGTGCTATTATTCAAAATTGAAGACTTCAGGCGGGTATTGCCGGACGTGTATTGTGAAAGTCACGCAGGGTTCTACGGCTAATCCGACGCCTATTCCAAAGCCTGTCGCTTCTTGCCGTACGACGGTGATGGACGGCATGGTCGTGGAAAATACGACGAGCAAGGAGATTTTGGAAGCCCGCGCTGGTGTTGTGGAGTTTTTATTGATGAATCACCCGTTGGATTGCCCGATATGCGATCAAGCAGGAGAATGTCATTTGCAAGACTTGGGCTATGAGCATGGTAAGGAAGCTTCACGCTATGAGTTTGAACGCCGTGAGTTTGAGAAAATTGATATTGGCGATTTTGTACAGTTGCACATGACGCGCTGTATTATGTGCTGGCGGTGTGTGAAAGTGGCTGAACAATTGACCGATGGTCGGGTGCATGGGGTCATTAATAGAGGCGATGCTGCGGAAATTTCGACTTATATTCATGCGGCTATTGAGAATGAATTTTCAGGTAATGTCATTGACGTTTGCCCTGTAGGTGCTTTGACAGATAAAACATTTCGTTTTAAAAGCCGTGTTTGGTTCACAAAACCCGTTGATGCACATCGGGATTGTCCAAAATGCGCGGGTCAAGTGCGTTTATGGTTCAAAGGGGATGAAGTGTTGCGCGTAACGGCTCGTAAGGATGAGTACGGCGAAGTGGTGGATTGGATTTGCAACGATTGCCGTTTTCATAAAAAAGAGATTGTGGATTGGGTCATTGAGGGTCCTACAAAAATTAATCGCCATTCAGTTATTTCAGCCAATCATTATGAAGATGGCGTGGATGGTTTGAAGTTGATTCAATTTGATACGCGCATGGCTTTGGCACGGCGCAATCATCAAGTGGAAGCGCATCCTGATGGGCATAAATACCCCTTAGGTGAAGGTCCACTTGATCCTAACAATATTAAAAATTAAGTTGCTGCCCTTAACTAACATATAATTTTTTGATAAAATACTGTCCGGAAGACTCTTTGCAAAGGAAAGAAAGGGAATATTGATGCTGAATCTTCTGAATTTTAGAACTTAAAAAAAGATATATGGGAACTTTACAAAAACTATTTTTATCCTTTTTATTGTCAATTTTCGTAGCTCAATTATTTTCGCAAAATAATTTACAGCCTATCAGAATTGACGAAAGAGAGGAAAAATATACAGAAACTAACTCTAAATACGGCACGCAGGTCAGAACCAAAAAGCAATTAGTGATTATTTATAAGGATGGTTCTTTTGAAAAGGCTACAAAATCTAAATTGAATAGTATTTTTAAACAAGTGCCTTTAGCAGGACATGAGTATAAAAAATATCATTCTAATAGTATATATATGGCAAGCAGTATTCCTCTGTTTGGTGTCGGTTTTTGGGGTGCAGTGAATGTTATCAATGGCAAAGACAAACAAAAAAATGCCATAATTGGCTTAGTAGGTTTAGCAGCAGGTACAACCGTTTATGAAATTTTTGAATATCGAAAGAAACGCAATATCAATAGACTGATTGCCCATTGTAATAATTATTGGAAAAATGCGATTCCTCGAAGTGATATTAAAAATACAATTTCTCCCGATGTGATACGATTGGGTTTACTGAAAGAAAATGCTATTGGAATCAGATTAGTTTGGAATATTACAGAATAAATTTTTTTAGAAAATTCAAGATAAATAATTGACTTTAAACGAATTATATGTTATTAACAATCATTTCATATAAAATATTTTTAGCCATAGCGGTCTTCGCTGTGTCTTTAGGCATTGCGGCTTATGCCACGTATGGCGAGCGCAAAGTGGCAGCTTTTATGCAAGATCGTGTAGGGCCTGACCGTGCGGGTCCCTTCGGGTTGTTGCAGCCCATTGCGGACGGAGTGAAGATGATTATGAAGGAGGAATTTATACCCGCAGCAGCCAATAAATGGTTGTTTATATTGGGTCCATGTATCGCTATGTTCGTAGCGAATATGGGTGGCGTGGTTATCCCGTGGGCGCGACCGATTACTTTAGAAGATGGTAGCGTCTTTCAATTTCAAGTTTCTGACATCAATATTGGCATTTTATACGTGTTCAGCGTGGTAAGTATCGGCGTTTATGGAATTATGATTGGCGGTTGGGCATCGAATAATAAATATTCGATGATGGGAACATTGCGGGCTTCGAGCCAAATGATTTCCTACGAATTGGCGATGGGTTTGAGCCTTGTGGCTTTAATTATGACGACAAGTACATTGAGCGTAAGTGAAATCGTTGAGCAGCAAGACTTGGGTTATTGCAATTTTGTTTATCAGCCTTTTGGCTTTTTGATATTTATTATCTGCGCTTTTGCAGAAACGAATCGCGCGCCTTTCGATTTGCCTGAAACCGAATCAGAGCTTGTGGGCGGTTACCATACTGAATTCAGTTCTATGAAATTGGGTTTTTACTTGTTTTCAGAGTATATCAATATGTTTATTTCATCAGCTATTATGGCATCGTTGTATTTCGGCGGTTTTCATTTTCCTTTTGAAAACGAATTGATGCCGAGTTTAGGCGAAGGTTGGGTGCGTGTCTTAGGATTTGTTCTATTTATGGGTAAAATCATTGGTTTTATTTTCCTTTTCATGTGGATTCGCTGGACAGTACCGCGTTTTAGATATGACCAATTAATGAATTTAGGTTGGAAAACATTGTTACCTTTATCCATTCTTAATTTAGTGGTGACGGGTATTGTTGTAGCGGTGAAAGAGGGTTGGTTTGATGTTTTATTTCAGAAATAAATGAATGTAGCGCGGAACTCCGATTCCGCATTATTAAAGCACCCCCTCAGTATTTTAAGCAAAAAATTAAATTTTAGTAGAACTTACACTGCCATTTAAGCAGTTTTAAAGATAAAAGAAAGAGAATAATGAAACTAACAAATCGTTCAAAAGTAGTTTCCAATAAAGAAATGACATTGGCTGAAAAAATGTATTTACCTGGCATAGCGAAGGGAATGGGCATTACGCTCAAGCATTTTTTTAGAAAACCGGTTACCATAAAATATCCTGAGCAAAAACGGGAATATGCGCCTGTTTATCGGGGTTGGCATGTTTTGAAGGTGGATGAAGCGGGTGCAGAACGGTGTACGGCATGTGGATTATGTGCCGTTGCTTGTCCGGCTGAAGCGATTACTATGGAAGCAGCCGAGCGTAAAAAAGGTGAAGAAGGCTTGTATCGGGAGGAAAAATATGCGGCGGTTTATGAAATTAATATGCTGCGCTGTATATTTTGCGGATTATGCGAAGAGGCTTGTCCAAAAGAAGCTATTTTCTTAACGGATCGCTTAGTGGATGTTTCTCAAAATCGCAACAGCATGATTTATGGAAAAGATATGCTTGTAGAAACGCTGGCGAATCCGATAGATGTGGCGAAACGCCAAACCAAAGAAGTGGTTGAATTTAAGCATGATAAAAAGCATCAACACAACCAAACTTGG
>JAYUUR010000627.1:0-7182 GCA_043754475.1 Saprospiraceae bacterium
AAAAAAATCAATTCCCGTCTACTAAACCTACGAAAAAACTATGAAAAACTTACGCAAAGTTAGAGAGAATTTAGATAGAATTTTCAGAAAAAAGTGAAAGTTGAGGGCGAATTGACTTAAAATGTTCAAGATGACTACTCTTGCTATACTGAGTGGGAGGCGAGCCATACCGTTTTTTAGGGATAGATTAGGGGTCAATCTTACTGCACAATTTCCATCAATTTATCATAGCTACTCACTTTGTGAAATTGAACTTCACTATTGCTTATCGCTTTAAAATGTTCTTCTGCACAATGTATTTTCAGCTTTTCTATCTTTCTCAAATCCATATCCGAATCTGAGCCTTTTGTCTCTGCGACAAAATAGATATGCCTTACTTTGTCTTTATCAAAAACTATTGCCCAATCGGGGCTATATTTGGCGATGGGTGTATAGATGATAAAACTCTTAGGCAACTTCGCATATACGATTACTTTGTCGCTAATATCCAACGCTTTGGCAAAATCTGATTCAATCTTGGAATCTGTGGTCAAATAATCGTAGATATGCTTATTTAACTTTTCTGAATTGCGTATCGCTGTTTTATCATTCGTAAAAGTCGTTTTGGAATCGTATTGTGCATCTATTTTATGGTAAACAATGTTATTGATAATCAAACCCGCTTTCGCTTCGTTGATAAATTTACTGCATTTGGCAATAAACTCTTCGGGATTTTTACGCAACAATAAAAATTTTTCTTCTTTTATGGATTTCAGTATGGCGGCTATTGTCATTCGGGTTAGATGCGTACGGGATTCTATTTCACCGATAATATCGTACACAGCGTTGGTATAAAGGTCGTTTTTTAATTTAAATCGTTGGCTTTCCGTATCACGCATTAATACGCCTTCTTGCATTTGCTCCTTTGTGCCATCTTGCAATTCGCCTGTTTTCACTTCGTACACACGGTCGCCTATGTGCAATTGTGCATTGATAAGCGTTTTACTATCCTCGATTAATTGGGCAGTATCAAACTTGACTTCGTAAATTGATTTTTGATTGATTTTTTCCCACAATGCTTGAAATTCTTTTTTCTTAAAATTGGCATTGACATTCAGTGTAATCGTCTTCCGTTCGTCTTCAACCTTTATGACTTCGCCCGTATAGATAGAAGTCAATAATTTGGCTACGGATTCTCTGAATGGTTCAAGATTTTCAGGTAGGGGTATTTTATTTTGTTCTATCAGTTCTCTGCCGACGGGTGTTATTTTATCATCTTCATCAATAATATCCGCTTTATAGAGCATTTTGTTGAGTTTTTTAGCATCTACCTCCGTCAGGCGGTGTTCCTCATCTTTATCATTTTTAATCATTTTACCGATAAAAAATGCTATTTCTGCCTTTTGTGGACGGTCTTTAAGCGTAGCCGCTATTTCACTTTGCAAGCCTTTAGCAAATGCTTCATAACTTTCGGATGCAATTACTGTCAATTTATTGATTTCGTGCACTTGGTCGCCTACGGTTTCAAAATCCAAACGATTACCGTTTTTATTCACACATAAGCGCATACCACGCCCCACCTCTTGTCGCCTTCTTGTTGCGCTGCCTGATTCGGGATTTTTTAATGCACATATCTGAAATACATTGGGGTTATCCCAACCTTCTTTGAGGGCGGAGTGTGAAAAGATAAAACGGGTTGGTTCTTCAAAACTCAAAAGCCTTTCCTTATCTTTCATAATCAAATCATACGCTGATATGTCGTCGGAGTCTTCACTGCCTCTTTTTACTGAGGGGTCTATGGCTTTACCTTTTTTATCCACTGAAAAATAGCCTTGATGCACTTTGCCAGCATCATCGCGTTTCCAATATTCACCGTAAGGCATATAGCCTTTATGCACTTGGCTGGGGTCGGTATCTCTTAAATAATCATTGTATTCCTGTTGAAAAATATCTAAAAAATCATTGCGAACACTATTGTATTCTTCTTCAAATATTTTGGCATATTCGCCCAATAATTGCTCTCCTTCTGTACCATATACCCGATATTTTTCAACGCTATCTATGAAAAATAGTGAAAGCACTTTTATCCCTTTATCGTAAAGCATTTTTTCCTTTTTCAAATGCGATACAATACACTCGCGTATCTGTATGCGGCGGAAAGCATTTTCATCTTTATCGTTGAGTATGTCGCCCGGGTATATATCTTCACCGCCAACGACTATTTTATTCAGATAACCGTTTATTTCAGTGATTGTATGATTTTTATACGATGGAATATTGCCCGATAATTCATATAAATTAGAACCTTCTGCCAATTTTTGACGCACTTTTTTGACGCCTTCACCTACTCGTTTTTCAAATTCGACCACTGCAAAAGGTGGCTTGGCGGTACTCAAACTGATTTCTTCCAAATACAAATAACCCGTTGTGCCCGTCGAGCCTTTTAAATTGATGCCTTTTACTTGTATTTTTTTAACCAACCTTTGGTTATAGGCATCTAAAGCATCCAAGCGGAATATTTTATTGTATTCTACTTTATGCGTAGCGGAATATCGCAGTGTGAACAATGGCTTAAAATCCTGCATACTCGCCAATGTCTTTTCACCGTCAACAGACTGTGGTTCATCTATTATCAGTATGGGGTTGGTTTGCGAGATAATATCAATGGGTCGTCTTGTACCGAATTGGTCCAACTCTTGGTATATTCTTCGGGCATCTGAGCCACTGGCATTGAATGCTTGCGTATTGATAATCATCACACTGATGCGACTATCGGATGCAAAGGTCTCAATATCTTGCGGACGGCTTGAATTATAGATAAAAGGATTGATTTTATGCCCGTAGAGTTCTTGAAAATGGTCTTGCGTCACTTCAAATGTCTTGAAAACGCCTTCCCGTATCGCAATACTCGGTACGATAATGATGTATTTGCTCCAACCATAATGCTTCTGCAATTCGTACATGGTGCGGATATAGGTATAGGTTTTGCCTGTACCCGTTTCCATCTCGATGGTGAGATTATAGCCCAATTTTATGCCTTTAGGGCGTTGTAACTCCGTACTTTCCAATAAGTCATTTTGCTGCTGTACGGCTTGTATGTTTTTAAGAATATCGGATTCAGTACATTTTAAGGTACTGTTGCGGTAGCCAATATCTTCCATCACTTCATTTTCTAAGTTAAGTAGTGCGCTGCCTGTTGCCGCTAATGTTGCCGCTAATTTCGCTTTTCTGATTATTTCCTTACTGCGTTCCAGTGTGAAGCTGTTTGTACTGAGGGGTTGCCCTCTGAAACAATCCACCACTGCCTTTACTGCTTGAACCTGAAAATCTTGTTCTTTGAATTGTAATTTCATGTTTTATATCACTTTCATCTCCGTTTCTGGACTGAGTTGTTTTAAAAGTTGTTTCACATTGATTTTGGCGGAACTGTCTTTGAAACCTTTATCTCTGAACACAATGCGCAAGGGGGCATCGGGGGCTACGGCTTTGGCAAAGGCTTCGTCTATGCCATTATCGAAGCACGCATATAGGGAGTTATCGCCTACTTTGAAGACTTCTTTGCCCGCAATAGTTGCTTTTTCTATCTGGATACTGAGGGGTAGTCCCCAATCCAATAGGACTTGCGCCAATAGGTCATCGGCAGTGCGGTCGGGCTTGACATTTTCGGCATAAAGGTCTAAGCTCGCTTGTTTTATCTCGTGGGGCTTGTAGTACACATCTTGCATATTGCTTTCGTCCAAGCGATAAACACGAAAACCTATATCCAAATGCGTCAAAACATTGTTTTTTGAGACAATATTGGCTTTTATTTCTTCTATTTCCTCCGTCAGTTTTTCAATGCGTTCATCATCTTTGATGAGCTTTTGTATCTCGGGTTCTAACTTTTCAACCGCTTTTTTTAGTTGATTCTCTAAGTCCGTTATATCCTTTTTGACACCTTCTAATATGGATTTGCCCGCGCGGCGGATGCGCTCTTTGCCTATTTCACAGATGTTTTTATAGCCTGCTTTATGGGCTTCACTTTTTTCATCGGTGGCTTCGGGGATTTGAACCATGATGTATTTGCGCTTACCATTTGTTTCTGAATTAAACTGTAGTGTAGATTGACCTGTTGTTGCAGAACCTGAATAAAAGTCTAAAATAATATCATCATTAGTACAGGCTATCATTAGAAAGTGTTTAATAAGTGACACAGGTTTGGGATAACTGAATGGATTTGAATTTTCAAATATCGCTTTTATATCATCATTACCTGTTTCAGTTCTGCCGTAATTTGGGTCAACTAATAAACTTTTTGGCGTAACTCCTTCGGGACGGTAGTATTTTGTATAGACCTTATTATCTTTAAATACAAGTTGATTAAAATCTTCTTCAACCTTTTTCTTACCCCATCTCCAACATGATTGTTTTCCTTTTACTACACGTGGAAAGTAGGAATTACCTTGATTATCTTTAATTTCAAAAACTAATGATTCACTAAATCTAATGGACGACTTGTCAAGTGTCACTAACCCATATTCACCTTTTTCATCATTAAACGGGTATAAGCTATCATCTAACTTATATTGTCTATCCAATTGAAATTTAAAACCTAATATCGATTTTGTAAATGCTAAGATATACTCATGCTCAACAACTAATACATTAGAATCATTTCCTCCACCTTGCTTTTTTTTCCAGATAAAGAGTCCCGCAAAATTATCCCCTCCAAAAATTTCATCACAAACTTTCCTCAAATTATGCACTTCATTATCATCAATAGAGATAAAAATCACCCCATCCTCTTTCAAAAGATTACGCGCCAACTTCAATCTTGGGTACATCATAGAGAGCCAATCCGAATGATATCGCCCTGCGGATTCAGGATTGGCAACAAGGCGTTGGTTGTATGCGTCTTTTTGCCCACTATCGAAGAGTTCTTGGTTTTTATCGACTGTAAAATTGTCTTTATACACAAAGTCATTGCCCGTATTATAAGGCGGGTCAATATAAATCATCTTGATTTTGCCCAAATAGCTTTCTTGTAGCAGCTTAAGCACTTCGAGGTTATCGCCCTCGATATATATATTTTCAGTAGAATCAAAATTAACGGAATCTTCACGTACAGGGCGAAGGGTTTTGTTGGTCGGGAGGTTAGCGGTGACGATAGCTTGTCGCTTGCCAGGCCATTCGAGGCGGTAGCGTTCTTTATTGCCTTCCACAACGGCGTGGTTGAGTTCTTGTTTCAGCAAGTCAAAATCAATGGCTTTACCATCCGCGCTTTCAGTGACACAATTGGGAAACAGTTGGGCGAGTTTTTCAAAGTTGGCATTCACTAAGTCAGGTGATTGCATATCTAATTTTTCAATACTCATAAGTTATAGGCTATTTTTATGCTTTTAAGGTACGCTGGTTTTAAATAGGTGATATTGTATTAATTGCAAAAAAACGCAATATTCCACAGACAACAAAACAAACGTCTAACTCCTTTAATACAAATTTAAAAAAACTTAATAAATACGAAAATACACATCGAATAGGCAAATTTTCACATTTATTTTTATACGCGTTTTCGTCACATATTCTCACATTTCTGAATAGTCTCTTGCAAGGAGTTATTGACAAAGTGCAAGTAGTTATTGACAAAGTGCAAGTGGTTGTGGACAAAGTGTAAGTAGTTATTGACAAAGTGTAAGTAGTTATTGACAAAGTGCAAGTGGTCATATTCAAAGTGCAGGTGGTTGTATTCAAAGTGTAAGTGGTTGTGGACAAAGTGTAGGTGGTTGTATTTAAAGTGGAGGTGGTTGTATTCAAAGTGTAAGTGGTTGTGGACAAAGTGGAGGTAGTTGTATTCAAAGTGGGGTGGTTGTTGATAAAGTGTAAGTGGTCATATTCAAAGTGTAAGTGGTTGTTGATAAAGTGCAAGAGGCTGTTGACAAAAGCAAAACAGGATAGAATAGAGTTTTTGATTTATATTTAAAATGTCACAAAAATATATAATGTCATTTTTATTTTAAGAAAGAAATAAGACAAATTGACCCTATTCATTAACTGTTGTAGATTTTATAAACACGCCATTGCCTGTTAAAACACTACAATCTTATTTCACCATTTAAAGCTAAAATAAAATGAGCTTTATCAACTGTACCGTTATTAAACGGGTCAAACAAGACGAACTCAAGACTTTCACGGATGAAGTCTATGACAACATGAACGGCAAACCCGTTTATGCACCTTTCCAAGCCGCCGTGACAGCAATGTCCGAAAGCGCAACAATCTTCCAAAAAGCCCTTGTCAGAAGTAAAAGCAGGGCAACAGTAGATATTGATGCCAAAAACGTTGCTCAAAGTGACTTGCACATTGCCTTAATCCGCATTGCTAAATTGATGGACGCCGAATGGCCCACCAATGAGCAAGACAAGTTGAAAGAAGATGCAGGCTTTACGATTAACAAAGCACCTGAGCGTGCCAAAGATGTGACTTACGTTAATCCACCCACTAATTTGGAGGCTTACAATGATAAGCGTCGGGGCGTTATTATTGTGTCGTGGAAAAAAGCTCAACATGCCGTAACCACTGCCTTTGAAGTGCAGCAAAATGATGGCGTTTGGCAAAATGGCATGTATTGCGATAGAGAAAAAATGGAACTGACATATCCGTTCGGTACCAAATTAATGTTTCGCAGCAAATCCATTGGTCCCGACTCGATGACAAGCGATTTTACCGCGCCTGTGGAAGTGATGGTGTCTTGATTAGTGAAGAGGTAATAGTGAAAAGTGAAATAAAACGGAAGGTACTGAGGGGGTATCTTCCGTTTTGTTTTTATACAGCACTCCCCAATAAATGCGATTTCAGCCATTCATAATTTTTATAAAAATGGGTTTTACGCGGGTTATCGTGTGTTTTAAATGACTCAATATCTAATAATTCGTAGGGATTGTACCAATCTTCGCCGATTTGCACATCTAAAAATGGGTTGATAAGATAATAGCCTTGTTTCAGGCGAACAAACAATTTTCGGTTGTATGGGTTTTTGCTAAAAAATTCGTTTTTGCTTAATATAGATGTCAAATACGTCCTTTGTTTGCGGTAGTCGGGCAGAATGCTCGCTGGATAATGCTCAACTGCCGTTAAAAAATCTGATGTTTGAAAACCCGGTACTACGCCCACCTCGTTGATTTTTAAATTAAAAATATAGTGCATCAAAGCCAACATATAATTGAA